>NZ_VPCG01000102.1:0-2288 GCF_013418355.1 Acinetobacter sp. YH12151
CCGAAGCGCCGCCTCAAACCAACGTTTGTGATACATGCTGATCGGATATGCCCGCGTCTCCAAAGCCGATGGCTCGCAGTCTCTCGACCTGCAGCACGACGCCTTGCGCGCCGCAGGTGTCGAACGGTGTCAGCAGCGGTTGTAAACTGATACAGGCAGCGATTGAAAACTGATACACCATTTTGAGAAGATGGCCGCTTTGCGGAGCGGCCTTGAAACCCAAAGAGGTGTACGTGGAAATTCAACTCCTGAAGAGGCATGGGTTAAGCCTTCGGCAGATCGCCGCCGAGGTAGGCTGCGCAGTGAACACGGTGCGCCGGCACCTGGCCCTGGAGTCCGTGCCGAAGTACGAACGCAAAGTCAAACGCCAGACGAAGCTGGCGCAATTCGAGCAGTACCTGAGGGATCGGCAGCAAGCCGCTCAGCCTGACGTGATTCCGGCCACCGTGCTGTACCGCGAGATCGCCGCGCGCGGCTACGAGGGCGGGATGAGCCAGTTGAGGGCCTTCGTGCGCACCTTGCGCCCGGCGCCTCCCGCCGACCCGGTGGTGCGTTTCGAGACGGCGATGGGCGAGCAGCTGCAGGTGGACTGGGTCGAATTCCGTAAAGGCAGCGCGCCATTGCACGCGTTCTGCGCGACGCTCGGCTTTAGCCGGGCCAGCTACGTGGAGTTCGTCAGCAACATGAAGGTGGAAACCCTGATCGCCTGCCACGAGCGCGCCTTTGCGGCGTTTGGCGGCGTGACGCGGCGGGTCCTGTACGACAACATGAAGACGGTGGTGCTGGAGCGCGATGCGTACGGTGAGGGCGAGCACCGCTTCCACGCCGGCTTCCTGGACTATGCCAGGCATAGCGGTTTCGTGATCAAGCTGTGCCAGCCGTACCGGGCCAAGACCAAGGGTAAGGTCGAGCGGTTCAACGGCTACCTGCGGCGCTCGTTCTATGTGCCGCTGGCGAGCCGGCTGGCACAAAGCGGCCAGAAGCTCGACGTCGTGACGGCCAACGTGGAAGTAGCCCACTGGCTGCGCGAGGTGGCCAATGCGCGCATCCACGGCACCACCGGCGAGCCGCCAGCCGAAGCATTGAAGCGGGAAGTGGAGCACCTGCAAGCGCTGCCGGCACCGTGGCGGGCGGATATCGCGGCAGCCAGGCCGCAACCGACTACCGCAGCACCTGCGGTGCCGCGGCCGGCGGCAGTGGTGGAGCGGATCGCGCAACCTTCTCCAGTGCAGCATCCGTTGCAGGTGTATGACGCGCTGCTGGTGCGGGTATCGGAAGGAGTGGCGGCATGAACCTGCAGCATGAGCGTATCGCGACGTTGTGCGAGAGCCTGAACCTGCCGTTTATAGCCCAGGGCTACGGCGCCGCAACCCAGAAGGCAGCGAAGCAGGAAATGGCCTACAGCGACTTCCTGGAGGGGCTGCTGAGGGAAGAAGTCGCTGGGCGCAACGTGCGCAAACAAAGCACGATGACCCGGTTGGCAGGATTCCCGGCGGTGAAGACGCTGGATGAGTTTAACTACGACTTCGCCAAAGGCGTCAAACGCAGCCAGATCGAGGAACTGGCCGGCCTGGGATTCGTCGAGCGGCATGAGAACGTGGTGCTGGTCGGCCCCAGCGGCGTGGGCAAGACGCACCTGGCGATGGCACTGGGTTACAAGGCGACGCAAGCCGGCATCAAGACGCGCTTCACGACTGCGGCCGACCTGATGCTGGCGTTGACGACGGCGCATACCCAGAACAATCTGAAGGCGGTGATGCACCGCGCGATCAAGGCATATCGGCTCTTGATCATCGACGAGATAGGTTACTTGCCGATGAACCGGGAACAGGCAAACCTGTTCTTCCAGGTGATCGCAGCCTTGTATGAACGCAGCAGCCTGATCGTGACCAGCAACCTGCCGTTCGGGCAATGGGACACGACCTTCGCGCAGGATACGACGCTGACCGCGGCCCTGCTCGACCGGCTGCTGCACCATGCGCACATCGTGCCGATTGCCGGGGAAAGCTATCGGCTGAAGCACCAGCGACAGGCCGGGATGATGAGGGGGAGCGATGTTGCAGAAATTGGCTGAACACGGACGGTGTTCAGCGACGGCGGTGTATCAGTTTTAAATCGCTGGCACGAAAAAATCTGTATCAGTTTTCAATCGCCGTTGACAAACGGGACAATATCTATGATGATCTTGCTTCCGGCGGTCGTGATGATCGCCCTGGCTTGACTGCCTGCCTCAAGTCATTGCGTGACGGCGATGTGCTGGTGGTCTGGAAGCTCGATCGCCTCGGACG
>NZ_VPCG01000103.1:0-1987 GCF_013418355.1 Acinetobacter sp. YH12151
CTCGCTTGATTAAAGCTTGGTTATACGAGGACCAATTGGTTGTACGGTAAGTTTTAGGTGCAGGCTTCTTCATCTGGAAATTATATTGCTAAAGAAGCCCTCAAGAATAGCTTTGTGCAACAAAGCCATCTTTCTCTAAAAATCTAAGATGAGTTGAATATAGCATACATTCAACTCAACTAATGAGCCGAATGTGTTGGTTAATTAGCTCATCTATTTATCTAGGACAGTTTTAGAATTTTTCCTGATTCCATCAGATCTCTAGGGGAAAAGTTATCCCCAATTTCTGTAGATAAAAGCGGGACAACTTTTAGCCTTTTTTGTACGCCCTGGCGCACAGACATTTAGGGATTTTGCGGCTAGGGGATCTGTGCTTTTTTACTTATGATGAAATCATGCAGGAACAGGAAGTTCCGGAACAGAAAACAACAACGATAAGTTCTAACACTAGGATAGTGAGGGTAGAATAGCAGCTACCAAAGATCGCACTGTAAAAAACCCTGGCAGGATGTCAGGGTTTTTTATTGCTTGGATTCTCAGACGAAATGCAACAGAGATTAATTTAGGTAGGAAGTGGGATGAGATAGTATCTTGCTTCCAGACCGACCAAAGTCAAAGTTGCACAATGAAGTGGGATTGATTAATAGCAGACAGTGGTAAATTAATTTGGAAAATTTTCCCCCGAATATCTTTTATTCCAAAATTTTTCAGGCGTGCAGTATGCATTTTTAAATACTTTTCTGCATTATCTTGACTATCAAACAGGTAAATTCCCCCTGCTTCCTGAGCATCGCTATTTTCTGTCCATATTTTCCAGATCATGCCAGCTTCCTGATTAATACTTTCTGCAAGTGTTTGATAGGCGCGACTCATCTCTTCTCCAAATGGGCCTGGCGTCGGAAAGTCTACCTGAAGAATAACAGCCATGGTTTTATCCTCTACCGTCCAATAGCAATCTTCATACTCTAGCATTTTTCTAATGATTTTAAAGAAAAATTAGTCCTAAAATTGACTATTAAAAATTTTTGAATTTACTAGGCACCGTTGATATTTACTATTTATAATTAAAACTATGAGAATAGCTTCAATAAAATTAAGTAAATTTGAATTATGATGAATGGATAAATTACGCAGAATAACTTTTAAATTTTGCCAGTGTTGATCTTTCAGCATGGTACGAGGCATATCGAATAGTGAAATTAGGTTTGAAGATTTGATTTTACTACTTCGCTATTTGTTAAGCTAAAATGTCAACACACCCTAATATTTCATGATCATCACTGGTAATTCGGTTGAGCGAAGTACAGCTGTGGCCACACTTCCGAGTCTCCATTTTTTAAAACCTCTGCGACCATGCGATCCCATCACAATGAGATCAGCCTGTATCTGTTTGGCAGTTTTCACAATACTTTCTTCAAACACTACACTTTTTAGGACTTTAGTTTCAACTTGAACGCCCGCTGCATATGCAATTTCACTTGCTTGTTTTAATACCTCTTCTGCATTCGCATAAGCTTGAATAAAGTGTTCTTTCATTGGAGCAGAGACATAATAATAATAGAAATCTGCATCTGTAAATGGATCTTCAGAAACCAGACTGATGAAGGTCAATCTGCTATCGAATACCTGAGCAATTTCGACCGCATGTTTTACCGCGGAGAATGAAACTTTTGAACCATCAACTGGTACTAAAATATTCTGGTATGACATCGATAATGCTCCAAATACGAACTTTCTATTCAGTTATAGATAACATAAGCATGTTAGCGCTTCAATTTAAAGCATTAAACAATATCAAATTTATCCGGAATACTACTTAACGGCTTTGTTGCACAAAGATTTGAAATGCAAAGCGCCCCGAATTGAGCCAAATTTAAGGCGTAACTTGGGTAAGTGGTCGACCTAATTCCGTAAATCTGTTAAGGACTGCTACACGTACATGGATCTCATTCACTTGGCTATCAAAACTCCTTGCACTGAGTTTATC
>NZ_VPCG01000104.1:0-1477 GCF_013418355.1 Acinetobacter sp. YH12151
TGTACATAGTGCACTAGGTTATGTATCACCTTTTGATTTTGAAGCAATGTACTATGATAAGATTAACCCGTTAGGTCAGGTGGCCTAACTTAAATAAAAAACTCTCCGACAAACCCGGTACGGTTCAGTTGATTGAATTATAGGGGCTATCAATGCGAGTTGGAAAATCAAAAAAAGAAGCTTTGGCTTCTTTTTTTTTTGATCATCTATAAGTGCTTATACAACTGAGAAAATATAAAACACTTGAGAATTTTCTTAAGTCATACATTGTGACTTAAGAATTTGATAAAGAACATTGTATGAAATAAAAAAGAGAAAATCATAAATATTTGAAAAATAATAATAAATAAAATTGGCATGCAAGTTGCAATAATCTTATGGAGAATATGAGGATTTTGGTATGCAGCAACTCAATGTAGAACAGCCTCCTTGCTTTATTCATGTTACAGGGACTCAGCGTGACAAATATATCGAATTTGAATTTTCGATAGGTGATCCAGAGTTAGCTGTAGAAATGATTATGCCAGTCAAGGCTTTTGAAGAATTCTGCGCACACCATCAAGTACAGCACCTAAGTACGGATGATTTTGCAAAGATTGAATATGACCGCATGAAGTGGCGATTTGGACAGGCCGGTATTAGAGAATAAAAACTCTAGTCTTTATTAAAAAATCAGGAAGATTTATATGCAAATTGATATTAAAACATCTTCAGTTAAGCCTTTAAGAAATACTTATGCTTATATTGAAAAAAGATTTGGTGATAAACCAGCTTCACGTTATCAAGAAGCGACCTACGATATTCAGGAAGAAATTAATTTTCATTACAAACCTTTATGGCAGCCTGAATTTGATCTTTACGATAAGGGCCGTACTGTAATCCAAATGAAAGATTGGTACGTGCTTAAAGATCCTCGTCAATTTTATTATGGGGCTTATACCCAAACTCGAGCTAAACAACAAGAGATTTTAGAAAGTAATTTTACGCTTGTTGAAAAACACGATTTATTAAGAAATATTTCTGAAGAAATTCTAAACAAAGTAACGAAATTACTACTCCCACTTTATTGTAAACAAGACATTTTTATCTTTTATATTCAATGGCTTATTTTCCTGCTAATTGGTAATACCATGAAAAATACCATGCTCAGAAAAGGCTTAACAATATTTTGAAAAATTGCCTACTGAGCGCTGCCGCACAGCTCCATAGGCCGCTTTCCTGGCTTTGCTTCCAGATGTATGCTCTTCTGCTCCTGCAGCTAATGGATCACCGCAAACAGGTTACTCGCCTGGGGATTCCCTTTCGACCCGAGCATCCGTATGAGACTCATGCTCGATTATTATTATTATACTCTGTACACGACAAATTTCACAGAACCCTTATCCTATCAGGATTCTGCTTTCTTAAAATTGCCAAAATTTCCTTAAACTCTTCTTTTTTCCCAAAACCAATTAAACGCTGAATCGCCATTTGAACA
>NZ_VPCG01000105.1:0-1375 GCF_013418355.1 Acinetobacter sp. YH12151
AATGTATATCGTTGGCAGAAGAAATTATTTAGACCAGTTATCAAAAACTTCATTGATGACTTTATTCTCGATAAAAATCATCTGCTACCACAGAGAATCTATAAATAATAGTGCGTAAGTCCTATAACTTTACTGAATGGCCTAATGTAATTTTAGAGCACACGCCAAAGTAAGGTCATGCCAGTCAAAATCCTGAACTTTAAATCAATGGTTTAGAAGCCGTGAAACATCATCTTAGCAACGATTAAAACAATTCTTAGATTTATATACGTGACACTAAAAAGCCAGTACATATTGAATTGGCTTTTTTCTCAATTTGTCTAACGTGCGTTATGTAAATTTTAGCAAATCTAAACTGGCAGCCTAACTTAAATAACTGATGTTACGCAATAAGTGTATTTTTGAGCATCTTCGCCACTACATTTTGCGGTCGATTTTTTTAAAATTTACAACATATAGAATGGATGCGTAACATCAGTTAAATAAACTGTCTCCGATATATTGGTCCCAAAATCCTTAAAGATCTGACTGCATATTTTCCCACTGTGGAACAGCATGCCCATCAGAGTGAAACAAAAAAATGAGATTTTATCTCCAAACCCTTTATTATTTTTAAGATCGTATATGATTTTAGAAATTTGAAAGAAACTCAAACTTTAAAATATTCGAATCATGGGGATACAATATGAAAATCAAGTTAATCACGCTGACATTAGCACTATCCGCAGCATCACTGGCAAACGCACATAATCATGAACAGTTAATCAGTAATGATTACCAACTGTTTAGTCCAGAAATCACCTCTAAAATCACTGAGCACAAACCTGTTTCATTAGATTTTATTGCTAGTGCAATTAGCACCCCAACTCAGGCGGTATTAAAAGAAAATTTAGGTGAGACTAAAAACGTCGTAGTGATTAGCGATGCGGAAACCTGGTATTACGGTGTTCAAATCACCGATCAGGAAAATCAAAAATGTTCTGTCTCTTTTATTTTCGACCGTGAAAATGGCAAGTTAAGTACATCGGCAGATCTGGTCAGCTTCCACCAATTAGAATGTGAATTAGCCGTTGCCCAAAAATTAGAAAAGAAAAATAACTAACTCCAAACCAGACATTAAAAAGCCCGCAAATGCAGGCTTTTTAATTCGTCCAAATTTTCCATATATCACCCTGCCAGAATCCGGTTTAATGACAATTAAATAGAATATTTGAACTCTTATTGGCACTGTTGCAAATAACCACGAATGGCTTTGTTGCACAAAGATTTGAAATGCAAAGCGCCCCTAATTGAGCCAAATTTAAGGCGTAACTTGGGTAAGTGGTCGACCTAATTCCGTAAATCTGTTGAGGACTGCTACACGTGCATGAATTTC
>NZ_VPCG01000106.1:0-1335 GCF_013418355.1 Acinetobacter sp. YH12151
GTCGTTTAATCTTGCAAGCACGTTTCTCGCAGCATTCCAATCAGCTTGCACAACTTCCCCATTAAAACGATGAAAGCGATCTCCCTTGCGTGTGCCTATTAAAAGCCCACGTAAGAAAGAATCACTTTGCGAAGTGTATGCAGAATTGACTAGATGCACCGTAGAACCTCTACGGTGAGATATACCTGTTAGGGCATCGGCTAATAAGCCTTTAACCCATGTGTTTAAACGTCTATTGGTATTTTTACCATAGCTACGCTTACTTTGGATTGGTGCGGTTAAATCCTCCGCAACAATCACTTTGGCTTTATCAACCAACTTGTGAGTTGCTGTAAATATCAATGTCTTGAGCTTTGCTTTCTGAGCATCTTGCCTTTTATCTAGCTTCTTGCGACCTAGATTATTTAACTCAATTTTCTGTTTCTTGTGCGGTTTGGCTTTAGAAATCGCTCTGAGCTTATTTCTACGTTTGTACTTTTGATTTAGGTAGTCTGATTCACTTGAGATCAATTTACCTAAACCATTGCCATATACTTCACCATCAGAATCCACAAAGGCTTCTGAATAACCTTTATCAACACCTACGGTTTCCTGACCACAATCCTGTGTTTCAACTGCATCATAAGTTGAGTGAACTTCAACATTACCGTTTTTTAGAATGATTCTAAGTGTGCCTTGTGGCGCAAAATCAACAGTGGTGTTTAGTGGAATTTTAATGGTTTGTCGAGGGACTAGACTTGGCACTTTAAGCCAACATTGACCGTTTAGCTCAAAGGTTTTACACATATCCGCACGAACAATAATTTGATTATGTGTGTGATTAACACCATGCTTAAAGTGATTACGCATTTGACGATGGAGGAAATTATCAGTCATCCATTCATCTTTTTTAAGCAAGGTGTATAGTCTTTTTTGTTCATTATTACAGGAGGTGCGTTTTCGGATCGCCTGCTTTACTTTGTCTTTTGATGCTTCTCGATAGGCTTTAATATCACCTACGCAATCACGTAGCGTTTCTTTCCACGCATTTGCAGAAACACCAAAGTCACGACTTTCTTTCATCCACGCATCACGAATGGTTCTGTCGCTGATATTTAAACCTGCAACAGCACCATATTTAGCCCACACTTCGCTACGAACACGACCAAGTAAAACAGCTTGTTTTTCAAGTTGCTTGTACTTTTGCACATTCAAGTTTTTACAGTGATGGATGCGTGTTAGTTTCAAAAAGTTATTCCTTACTATTCACTAATTCTTTAACTTTTTCTTTGTATTTTCTTAATCCATAAAGTCGAGAAGAAAAACAATGAATAATCGCTAACAGGTCTTGAGTTA
>NZ_VPCG01000107.1:0-1313 GCF_013418355.1 Acinetobacter sp. YH12151
TTTGTCCCGTCCTGAAATAAGTTTACACCTTAAGAGACTTATTTTATGGAACATGCACGAGAACAACGAGTTAAGCGCACACAACGTGATTATAGCTTCGCCTTTAAAATGATGGTGGTACATGAAGTAGAAAAAGGGCAAATTACTTATAAACAAGCTCAGGCAAAATATGGTATTCAAGGAAGATCAACTGTGCTGGTATGGTTACGCAAGCACGGACAACAGGATTGGACTTCGAATATGCCGACTTCTTCTAAACGCCAATTGACACCCCAACAACGAATCCGCCAATTAGAAAAACAGTTAGCCGCAGAAAAGCTCAAAACTGAATTTATACAGGATGTGATTTATCACATTGATAAAGAGTGTGGGACTGATCTTGGAAAAAAGTATACCGAGCACGTTTCAAAGATTGGCAAAGCCAAAGAAGACTAAGCGTTTCACGTTATTGTCAGTGGTTAGGAATCACTCGACAAGCTTATTATCAAGCAGAAAAACGTGCTCAAATGACTGCACAAGTAACAGAACAAATACTCGAGTTGGTTATGGAGTATCGCTGTCTCATGCCAAGTATCGGAACACGTAAGCTGTATTGGCTTATTAAAGGCAAATTGTTGCAGCGTGGTTTAAAGTGTGGACGGGATCAGTTATTTAAAATATTGAAAGAAAATAATTTATTGATTCGCCCCAAGCGTCGTTATACAAAAACTACGGATAGCAAGCATTGGATGAAGAAGCATCCAAATTTATTAAAGGATTATTCAGCGGTGCAAGCCAATGAAGTCTTTGTCAGTGATATTACCTATGTTGAGAGTGCTGAAGGCGTACATTATTTATCCTTAGTGACAGATGCTTATACCCGCCAGATTAAAGGTTATAAGTTATCGAATGATATGCGTGCAGAGAATGTTGTGCAGGCACTACATATGGCGATGCAGCATGTGACAGATCGGGCAGCCAGGATGATTCACCATTCAGACAGAGGCTCTCAGTATTGCTCTGAACTATATCAATCGGCATTACGCCATTATGGGGTATGTCCTTCTATGACAGATGGAGGAGACTGTTACCAGAATGCATTAGCAGAGCGGATTAATGGAATATTAAAGCAGGAGTTTTTAACTACACGATGTCAAACCATGAAGGAGTTAGATCACTTAATTGCGGAATCTATCATGATTTATAATTGCTATAGACCACATTTAAGTTTAAATATGAACACCCCGAATCAGACGTATGAGCAAACTAAAACCGAGCTAATTGCTTAACTCGGTTTGAAGTGGAATACTGTCAATCTATTTCAGGACAAGACA
>NZ_VPCG01000108.1:0-1276 GCF_013418355.1 Acinetobacter sp. YH12151
CCGTTCGACACCTGCGGCGCGCAAGGCGTCGTGCTGCAGGTCGAGAGACTGCGAGCCATCGGCTTTGGAGACGCGGGCATATCCGATCAGCATGTATCACAAACGTTGGTTTGAGGCGGCGCTTCGGCCACGATTGCATTGACCTCTGGAAATGTATCTCAACCAGCTTCATAAACAAAGCGTCTTGAACGCTATCAGATTTTGAAAAAGGAACATGTATGCCGCGTCGCGTCACTCTAACCGATCGGCAGAAAGACGCGCTGTTGCGCTTGCCGACTTCACAGACGGATTTGCTCAAGCACTATACGCTGAGTGATGAAGACCTTGGGCATATCAGGCTGCGTCGGCGCGCTCACAACAGGTTCGGCTTCGCCCTGCAATTGTGTGTCCTGCGCTATCCCGGCCGGGTGCTGGCTCCAGGCGAACTGATCCCTGCAGAGGTCATCGAATTTATCGGAGCGCAGCTTGGCCTGGGTGCCGACGATCTCGTAGACTATGCTGCCCGCGAGGAAACACGGCACGAGCATCTTGCCGAGTTACGGGGGCTCTACGGCTTCCGCACCTTCTCCGGACGTGGTGCGAGCGAGCTGAAGGAATGGTTGTTCCGAGAAGCCGAGATGGCGGTGTCGAACGAGGATATCGCCCGTCGCTTCGTAGCCGAGTGCCGACGCACCCGCACTGTCCTTCCCGCGACATCCACGATCGAGCGGCTTTGTGCCGCGGCTCTCGTCGATGCCGAGCGACGCATCGAGACGAGGATCGCCAGTCGGCTGCCTATGTCGATCCGAGAACAGTTGCTGGCATTGCTCGAGGAGACGGCTGATGATCGGGTGACCCGTTTTGTGTGGCTGCGCCAGTTCGAGCCTGGCTCGAACTCTTCGTCGGCCAACCGGCTGCTCGACCGGCTCGAATATCTGCAACGCATCGATCTCCCCGAGGATCTGCTTGCCGGCGTTCCTGCCCATCGGGTGACTCGTCTGCGCAGGCAGGGTGAACGGTATTATGCCGACGGCATGCGCGATCTCCCGGAGGACAGGCGGCTTGCGATCTTGGCTGTTTGCGTCTCGGAATGGCAGGCGATGTTGGCCGACGCAGTGGTCGAAACCCACGACCGGATCGTCGGCCGTCTCTACCGTGCTTCGGAGCGTATTTGCCATGCAAAGGTCGCAGACGAAGCGGGGGTGGTGCGTGACACCCTGAAATCCTTCGCCGAGATCGGGGGCGCCCTGGTCGATGCACAGGATGATGGCCAGCCGCTGGGCGATGTCATCGCGAG
>NZ_VPCG01000109.1:0-1230 GCF_013418355.1 Acinetobacter sp. YH12151
CTCTAAAAATCCCATGCACTAACGTTGGTTCAAATCTAAGCCATCATGACACATCTGTGCAACACCTTGTTGCGTGTTGTCGCATCCAGGATGCGACAACGTTGTGTCACCCTGGATGCGACAGGTAAACAAAAAACACACTAAAAAAACAACAACTTACAAATCGGCGTAAAAGATCTATTCTAGGCAAGGGTGTTGCGCGCAACGCAACGCCCTTTGGGGGTGTCGGGGCGAAGCCCTGACCCAGTCACGTAGCGATAGCGGAGTGTATACTGGCTTACTCCTCTGCAAGCCTCGCCAGCCGTGATTTTTGCCAGATTTCGTGGTTTTCACGTTCAACAGCTCCTGCACGTTTTTTGCCGTCCGTTCACCGTTAACCCCCGCAGAAATCGGGACAGGATGTGCAAATGTAATACCGTCACCCGCGACGATATTCCGTTTGCCATCTGGTCAGGGCTTCGCCCCGACACCCCGTATCAGTGCGTACGTGCTCAATGTGGTTTCCGGTTCTCTTCCGCTTCCTCGCCCACTCGCTCACTAACGTTCGGTCGCTGGGGCTGCGGCGAGCGGTGCCACCTCTCGCATGTTGTCGGTGATTCCGCTGTTGTTCTTTCGGGGATGAGTCGTCAGAGAGCCCTTCAAACGCGCTCAGAAGCTCTCAGACGCACGAGGCGGGGTTTAAATGCCCGTCAGGGCATGGAAGGCGCGAAAAACGCTTACAGAGGCTCTCAGGAGGTCAGGCGCGCCGATACCCCTAACCAGGGGCTTTCAGGTCGCCAGGAACCGCGCCAGCCCCCTGCAAAGCCCAACTGCACGGTACAGGCAGTCACTCGGTTGGTAGGTGGTCGTAGACCGTCGATGTTACAGCGATGGGGGTCTGGGGTTCTCCCCAGACGGTTTCCGGTTGCGCTCAAGGCGCTGCCGGAACCGTGGCGGCTCGGTCGTTCTGGAGATCGGGGAGCAAAAACACGCAAGGGATTTTGAGGCGGCAAAAGAGCAATGCAGGATAGACAATCATGGTCAAAACGTTAACACGTAGCCCCTGATTGTCCGCCTGCCGCTGGCTCTTTAAATCCGGCCGCCCTGAATGACACTAAAGCCGTTTTTGAGTGCCTTTTTGTGGTTGGTTATGGTGCCTTTCCAACCAAATTGTTCATTCAGCCGGTATGTTTTTGATCTGCAAACTTTAGGTCCCTCAAAGATCACCCCAACATCCAGTAGCGCGCGAAC
>NZ_VPCG01000110.1:0-1129 GCF_013418355.1 Acinetobacter sp. YH12151
CGCGGTTTTAGAAGGAGTTGTAATTTTTCAAAAAAGATTGAAAACCATTTTAAAGCTTTCGACTTAACCTTTTTTTACATCAATAATGGCTTCATTTAATGTCAGCATACTTTTTGAAACACCACCAGAATTTTATAAATATGGAACAAAGACAGGCGGTAAAACAATTGGCTATGGTTCTGCAAGAGAGCTTATTACTCGATACTTCTCAGCAATACCCGCTACGAAAAATTGCATTTGAAAAATCGCGCGCGATAGGCTGCATTTACGAGCGTTTTTCTCAAGATACTTTGTACAAACCATCCAATGTCGTTCAGCATGTCATTGCAGTCACCACAAACACAAAACAGCGCTTTAAGGCGTATTTAGCTTTTAGTAAAGCGATGGATGGTAAAAGTATCACACTTCCAAATGAGAACTTATGTAATGAATAATTCATGCTTACAGCAAAGTCACTTCTCATGTGGAAATATCAGAAAATTACTAATCATTAATTTTCTTAATTTTTAATAAATAACATTTAAAAATATTAACTTAATTATACTTTATGGAAAAATAATTTAAAAATATCTATAATTACTTAATTCGTATCCACCTTGGGGTGGATTTTTGCTTTTTAAGCATTCTGATTTTTTAATTTAACTTCTCCCACTGAACTTGGTTTAGATTTTGCTTTCATATTGTATATAAAGTGCTATGGTATGTTTTATGCACAACTTTATTGCACTATAAAAGAAAGATGGAATAGATCAGTTCAGTATCAATTCTCAAGTATGAGGTGATGACATGGCTAAAACACTTAGAATAATGGATAAGGCGGCAATGCGTCAGAAAGGCTGGATGTTGTTTGCTATTGTCGTAGGACTACAAATATTGTTTGTTGTGGGCAGTTATTTGATGCAGGGTTCTTGATATTTGGCTTTAAAAAAGCCACCGAGAGTCAAATAAACCAGACTATAGGAAACGAGTCCTAAAATGGTTATTGCCGTTATTTCTATTTTTGGTGGTGTTTCAAAAAGTATGCTGAAACAAAGCAGGTTGAATTTTGATAAAATAGAGAAATGCGAATAACTCTAGAAATCAAATGTCCAACCTGCCTCAGTGACAGTATAAAGAAAAATGGCATCAA
>NZ_VPCG01000111.1:0-1124 GCF_013418355.1 Acinetobacter sp. YH12151
TATAGCCTAACGGAACAAAATAAAGTCTTAAAAAGCAACTCAAAAACCGTATTTATAGACTTAATATTTAATTTCGGTACAATATGTATTTAATTATCTAAACTCTAACGGTACAGAATGCCTAATCAGGTCGGATATATTCGAGTCAGTTCAACTGAACAAAATACTGAACGTCAATTAGATGGAATCAGCCTGGATAAGACCTTTACTGAAAAGGCAAGCGGTGGTAGCCGTGAACGTCCTCAGTTAAATGCAATGCTCGACTATCTGCGTGAAGGTGATACGGTGCATGTTCATAGTATTGATCGTCTGGCACGTAATACAAATGATCTGAACGAAATTGTGAATAGTCTGAATGATCGTGGTATAACCATTATTTTTCATAAAGAGAATTTGACCTTCAGTCATGATGTAGCACAATCGGCAATAAATAAACTCATGTTTCAGATGCTTGCTGCATTTGCAGAGTTTGAACGCTCCATGATCCGTGAGCGTCAAAAGGAAGGAATTGCAAAAGCCAAAGCGAAGGGCTTATATAAGGGAAGAAAGCGGAAGGTTGACTATGTTGAAATACGAAAAGCAATGGCTGAAGAAAATTCAACATTTAGAGGTGTTGCAGAAAAGTTTAAAGTAGGGATAGCAACAGTACAAAGAGCTTTAAAAGAAGAAACTAATAATCAATAAGGTTGATTAATGAAGACGCTTAGATATTCAAATTTAGAAAAGATCATGACCATTTATACTGAAATTTCTACTTATATTACATTTCATAATGCGACTGGTTTAACAGATATAAATAAATCAATGGAAGATTTTTGAACCGTACCGGGTTTGTCGGAGACCAAGCTTTCTGAGAGAATGTCCCGATGAAAAAAGTAAAATATACCCCTGAAATCAGAGAAAGAGCGGTTCAATTATTGATTGAATCCGAGAAAGATTATCCATCGAATTGGGCTGCGATCACCGCTATTGCTCCCTGAGCAGTATACTGCGCAAGGGTTGTACTCCTGAAACACTACGTGTTTGGTATCAAAAATATTTAGATAAACAAAATCCAGTTAAAGTACAGCAGCTTTCAGACCAAGAACGTATCAAACAACTCGAACGCGAAAATAAAGAACTGC
>NZ_VPCG01000011.1:0-84285 GCF_013418355.1 Acinetobacter sp. YH12151
AAATGTATATCGTTGGCAGAAGAAATTATTTAGACCAGTTATCAAAAACTTCATTGATGACTTTATTCTCGATAAAAATCATCTGCTACCACAGAGAATCTATAAATAATAGTGCGTAAGTCCTAGAATCTTTCATGCTGCGTATGGTGTTTACCAATTTTTTCGCCAGTACCAGAAAGACAAAAATAATGCCGAGCAATAAAATAAAGCCCAGCAGCTTGTCCATGAGCGGAATTTCAGCACTGCGATAGAAATTGGTTTTAATAAAGCTGTCGTCAAACAGTCGCTTATGAAAGTCCATTTCCCTGAAGCCCAGCAATATCGCAGCAGCAGCGGTAAATATCCGGGTATTCAGTTTAATTTCAGTATTTAGCAGACACAGCATGGCCAGCAAGTACCATAGCCAAGGACTAAGCACTTCAAAAGCGCCCGACTCACTGAATAAATACTGGGTTACTGACAGCGGTGCATTCAACGCAGTATGCACACAAATACTCACATAGAGCGCAATCAGCAGGAAACTAATAAACAGGATATGAGCGGTTCTGGAAAAGGACATGATCAAAACAGGAGAAAAAGCAAAGCAGGATTTTATCACTTTTCATCCAAATCACATACTCTAGTTTCGACTGCCGAGTATCTTTAAAAATTTTCCAATAAAAAACGCCTCTTGGTACAGAGACTAAGAGGCGTTTTAAACTGTATTCAGGAATTAGATTTTAGAAACCAATTCAGGAATAACAGTGTTCAAGTCACCAACTAACCAGTAGTCAGCCACTGCATTGATTGGCGCTTCTTCATCTTTGTTGATCGCAACGATCACTTTAGATTCTTTCATACCGGCCAAATGCTGAATTGCACCAGAAATACCGACAGCGATGTACAGGTCAGGTGCAACGATTTTACCGGTTTGACCAACCTGCATATCGTTAGGAACGAAGCCAGCATCTACTGCAGCACGTGATGCACCTTGTGCAGCACCAAGCTTGTCCGCCAATGGATCAAGGATCGCGTGATAGTTCTCACCAGAACCCACACCACGACCACCAGACACCACGATGCGAGCAGCTGTTAATTCAGGACGCTCAGACTTTACGATTTCTTCGTTGATAAACTTAGAAATGCCTGCATCGCCAGCAACAGTCGCAGCTTCTACAGAGGCAGAACCGCCTTCAGCAGCAACAGCATCAAATGCTGTACCACGAACAGTTGCCAGTACGACATTTTCGCCTGACTCTACAGTTGCAATCGCGTTGCCTGCATAGATCGGACGCTTGAATGTTTTAGGACCATCGACTGCGATGATGTCCGTAATCATGCTCACATCAAGAAGCGCAGCTGCACGTGGTAAAATGTTTTTACCAGTGGTAGTCGAAGCAGCAAGAATATGGCTATAACCTTTACCTAATTCAGCAACCAGTTTCGCTACGTTTTCAGCCAGCTGGTTTGCATAAGCAGCATCATCAGCAAGTACGACTTTGCTTACACCCGTAACTTTCGCTGCTTGATCAGCAACTGCTTGAGCGCCAGAACCAGCAACCAATACAGTGATATCACCACCGATTTTTTGCGCCGCAGCAACAACGTTTAAAGTAGCAGCGTTTAATGCTTTGTTGTCGTGCTCAGCGATAACTAAAATACTCATGATTTTTATCCTTCTGTATTAGATCACTTTCGCTTCGTTTTTCAATTTTTCTACAAGCTCGTCTACAGACTTCACTTGTACGCCAGCTTTACGCTCTGCAGGTGATTCAACTTTTACTGTTTTCAGTTTAGTTGTGGTCGTTACACCAAAATCTGCAGGCGACTTGTTATCAAGCGGTTTTTTACGCGCTTTCATGATGTTTGGAAGCGCTGCATAACGTGGCTCGTTCAAACGCAAGTCAGTGGTAATAATGGCTGGAAGTGCAAGTTCAACAGTTTGTAAACCACCGTCTACTTCACGTGTTACTTGTACTTTGTCGCCATCTACTTTCACTTCAGAAGCAAATGTACCTTGGCCCGCACCCATTAGAGCGCCAAGCATCTGACCAACCTGATTAGAGTCGTCATCAATGGCTTGCTTACCTAGAAGGATTAATTGTGGTTGTTCAGCTTCAACAACACCTTTCAGGATTTTAGCAATTTCTAGCGCACCGAGCTGGCTGTCATCAGCTTCAACCAGAATACCGCGGTCAGCACCAAGCGCCATTGCAGAACGGATCTGTTCTTGCGCTTCTTTAGGACCAATAGAAACAACAATGATTTCTGAAACAGTTCCTTTTTCTTTTAAACGAACCGCTTCTTCCACTGCGATTTCACAGAATGGGTTAATTGACATTTTAACGTTGGTTAAGTCAACACCACTGTTGTCCGGTTTAACACGAACTTTAACGTTGGCATCAACCACACGTTTTACAGCAACAAGAGCCTTCATGTAATCCTCGGCTGTTTTAGCAAATGTAAATGTTGAGAAAAGTTAGTGTAACTCTTCACTTAAATTTTTTTAGGTGCCCTATCTTGCAATGTGTACGGCATTTCGGTCAAGTCACAATTCAACAAAGAGCTGTAAAAATGCGTAAATTTACCTGAACGATGCGTTCACAATTAATTGTTATCCATTTATTACAATGAAATGTATAAACATTTACTTAAAATTTAAGCATTGATTTATATTATTTTTTTATTTGATTAGTCACATCAATAGTTCTGATTGAAAAGCTGTACGCAAAATAAAATGAAAGTAGTTGGCAGCAAAACTGGCAGGATGAACCCACAATCATATTTGTCATTTTAGACAGAAATCTTCTTTGAAACGGATTTGGCCCACTAAAAAGACCAATTGACTGAATAAGCAACCCGCTCACTTATAGATACGCCAGGAAAGTCATCTCTTTTTCAAATGCTTTTAACCATAAAAAAGCATACTGTGAAAAGTATGCTTTTTTGAATCGGGCTTAATTGATGATGAGCCAGCTTGCTGCAAGCGCCAATAAACCACCAGAAGTTCCATCTACCCATTTTTGTTTACGTTCATCAATCTGGGTTTTCTGGCTGATTTTGCTGAACAAAATACTTAAGCCACAATACACCACAAAAATCAGACCAATAAAAATAAAGGACAGAATCAAACCTTGACTGACAGTATTGGCCGATTTATCAATAAACTGCGGCAAAATCGCAAAATAAATCAGCATGCCTTTCGGGTTTAATAACGCAGTAAAAAAACCTTTTTGAATCGGATTAGCTGATGTCTTTTTCTCAATGTTCAGCACACTTTTACTGAATACTGACTTGAACAGGCCAAAGGCCAGATACAGCAGATAAGCAATTCCGAGCCAGCGAATCGTTTCAAACAGCACCGGAAAGGACACAATAATCGCGGCAATTCCGAGTGCGACCAGAATCGAATGTACCAGATAACCACAACACACACCGACAGTCGCCATCATGCCTGCTTTTGCATCTTTACCCATTACTTGAGACAGGATAAATAACATATCGGGTCCAGGCGTAAAAATCAGGGGAAGCACGGTCAGTGCAAAGAGTACAAATACAGACATTTCCTTTTCCTTTCAAACTCCAGAAAGTGAAACAAGTATCTGCGATTTTTTACAAAATTGGCTTTCAATTTATTTTATAATAAGTCTTATTTTTCGAATATTATTCTAATTTATGAAAATATCCACCAAGTCTGTGCGGGTAAAACTTGATCGAATTGATAAAAATATCATTCGACATTTACAAGCCAATGGCCGTATTCAAAATAATGATCTGGCGCGGGAAATTGGACTTTCACCTTCCTCCTGTTTGCGGCGGGTCAAATTACTGGAAGATGCGGGTGTGATTCAGAATTACACCACCATTGTCGATCAACAGAAAATTGGCTTTCAGCTGATTTTGTTTTCACGGATTTGGCTGGTCGGTCAAGATGCTGAAACCATTGACACCTTTATTGAGGCCATGAAAGAACTGCCTCAAGTGATGGAGTGCTATATCATTTTGGGGGAAAGTGATGCCTTGCTGAAAGTCGTGGTGCCTGATCTAGAAAGTTACCGTAAATTCCAGTCGACACATCTGACTAAAAAAAATGGTATTACCAGTGTTAAAACCGATTTACCGAGTCAGATTATTAAACAGAGTTTCCAATTGCCTTTAGAGGATTTATAAACGAATGGATTAAGAGTGACGATGGCGTATTTTTAATTCCAGCGCTAAATAATCATAGCCAGCTTAAATCACCCGCTATGTTGCAGATAGATAGATCGCAAGTTTGACGATAAGAAAAATATCAGGTTGCCTTGTTTAAAGACAACCTTTTTCTTGAGTAAAGCCGAGATACTAGGGAGTTTAAGTTTAGGCAGTTACCTGTGCTAAAAAATCACGATGAATATGGCTTAAATCCACCAATTCATAGTCTGATAATTCAAAAACTGTCCAAATCGCAATCGCATCTTCTTTTAAATCGACCGCTTGGGTGGCACGATTCGACACTTGCCACTGTAAATCAGAAATCCATAAATAGTATTGTCCTGTCATTGCATTAAATGCCTGAACTTTACCATCAGCATTAATCCCTTGAATGATGGCACCTTCAGGTAAAGTCGCTGCAAGACTCGGTAAGCTAATGTCCACAAAATGCTTGATTTGTCGCAAACCATAACCGGCAAACATTTCTTTTTGAGCTGCGCTTAACTGTGCATATTTTTGTTCTATATCTGCAATCACTATTGTGTCCATATCAATTCCCATCCGCCAAATGCTGAGACTTTGCTCAGTCATACTTCATTTTAAATATTAATTACTCGTTCTTGTTATACCTGAAATGACGCATTTAACGAATAAGACAATAGTGAAATGCCCCAACAGAACGCCAGTTTTCAGTTCAATTCCATTTTAAAATTTAAATATGAAAGTTTTATGCCAAAAATATATATTCATGATTTTTACTTTCTACCACTTGGCGCATGATCAATCCTTTTTATGCTGTGCACGCGGATGCGCCTGATCATAAATTTGTGCCAGATGATCAAAATCGACATGGGTATAAATCTGGGTGGTGCTTAAATTACTGTGGCCCAGCATTTCCTGAACCGCACGTAAGTCGCGGCTATTCGACAGCATATGACTGGCAAAGCAGTGACGTAACAAATGCGGATGTAAATCCAAATTGACGCCTGCGCGCTGCGCCTGAAACTTGACCCGATTTTCAATTTGGCGTGCACCCAGTGGATTGCCCTTCTGGGTAATAAATACATTCGCCTCTGGCACAAAATCGCCATTCCAGCGTGGATAAAGCTGTAACCAGACCATAACACTCTCTTTGGCCTTGGAGCCAAAAGGCACGATCCGGGTTTTATTGCCCTTACCGGTAATACGTAGCAACTGCCGGTTGAAGTCGATATCTTTGATTCTGAGGTTTTGTAATTCGGCCAGACGCAACCCACTGGAATACAGCAACTCCAGAATCGCTTTGTCCCGGAGCCACATTTGCTGCTGGATTTCATTTTCAGGCGCAGGCTGATCGATAATCTGATTCACGGTTTCAATATCCACCATGCCCGGCAAAGGACGCGATTGGCGCTTTAACTGAAAATCATCCGCCGGGTTAAAAGCGAGATGCTGGGCCTGCTCTGCCCATTTCATAAACTGGCGAATGGACGACAGCATGCGCTGAAGACTGCTGGGACTCAGCTGATGCTGTTCGACTTTTTCAGCCAGAAACTGGCGCAGGTCTGTGGCTTCTACATCATTTAAATTGAGCTGCTCACGCTGGCAAAACTCTAAAAAATCCGAGACATCACGAGCATAGGCCTGCAAGGTATGTTTAGACTGGTTCTGGATTTCACGTTCTTTCAGCCACATATTGAGTAAAAGTTGAGGAGGCACAGTCACTGCATGCTCCATTTAAAATTGCTCCAGATAATCTTGAATCAGTGCTGCCACCTGATCTGCATGAGTGTGGGCAAAGAAATGATTTCCGCCTTGGATGATATGCAGTTTTGCATGTTTAAATATTTTTTCTAAGTATTGTCCTACTTGAATCGTGCTTAGAGGATCATGATCTGCCCAAATTAGCAAAATGGGAATTTCAAGACCGGCGAGCTGATCAGGATTAAATTCAGTGTGATCTTGTACAAACCAGTTCGGTACTGCTTTAAACTGTTCACGATAATCTGTTCGCCAGTCGGCACAGTGAAATCTCTTCAAATTTAAACCGCCTGATGTCGCCAACAATACCAGCCCTTTGACTTTTTGCGGATGCTTAAGCGCCAACCCAACTGCCAGTACACCACCCATCGACTGGGCAATCAGAATGGAGTCATCCTGAATCTGCCTATTTACTAGTTCTTGCAAATCATACAGGTTTTGAATGGCTACATTTGGCGCTACCCCATCAAATCCTAGATAGGCAATGACCTGCTGATCTGGATATTCGGTTAATGCTGCCCTTAACGGCTGCCAAAAACCTTGGCTGCCAGATGCACCCGGTAAAAATACAAGCTGATTCATGAAGGCATAATCATGCATATTAAATTTCAGTTTCATCCTAACATAAAAAAAGCACCGTTCTGAGCACGGTGCTTTTTTAAAACTTAATGCCGATTAACCCTGAAAATAACGCAAATCCAGACGCCCTTCATACACGGTCGCCGTTGGTCCGGTCATCCAGACCACATCACCTTCTTTCCACTCGATCTGCAACTTGCCACCTGCCAGCTCGATTTCAACCTTGCTCGACAGCAGACCACGGCGCATCCCGGAAATGGCTGCGGCACAGGCACCTGTACCACAGGCCAGAGTCTCGCCGACACCACGTTCATATACACGCAAACGCGCATGTTTTTCATCAATGATCTGCATAAAGCCAGCATTGACCCGTGCCGGGAAACGCGCATGCGCTTCAACTTGTGGGCCAATACGTGCCACATCGGCAGCAATCACATCCGGTACAATCGTCACCGCATGTGGATTACCCATATTCACCACATCAATGCTCAGCTTTTCACCGCTAGCAAGCTCAATGTCATACAGGCTTTCCGGTGCATCGGCCAAAAATGGAATGTCCTGTGGCAGGAATTTCGGATAGCCCATATTGACCCGCACCCAGCCATTGGCACCCAATTCCGGTTCAACAATACCAGACTTCGTCTGTACCTTGATTTTGGTTTTGCTGGTCAGCTGACGGTCATGTACAAACTTGGCAAAACAGCGCACGCCATTGCCACATTGTTCTACTTCCGAACCATCGGCATTAAAAATCCGGTATTTAAAATCTGCACTCGGTACGTCTGGTGGTTCAACCACCAGCAGCTGATCAAAACCAATACCAAAATTACGATTGGCCAAGCGCTGAATGGTGACCGGATCCAAATAAGCGCGCTGGCTGATCAGATCAACCACCATAAAGTCATTGCCCAGACCATGCATCTTGGTAAATTCTAATAACATCTCGATTTAGTCCTTAAGGCAATAAACGCTCACGTTCCCAGAGTGATTCAATCGTCTCACGTTCACGAATCAAATGTGCCTGATCTGCATCAACCATCACTTCAGCCGCACGGCCACGGCTGTTGTAGTTTGAGCTCATCACAAAACCGTAGGCACCTGCGCCCAAGACTGCCAGTACATCATTTTCTTTGATTGCCAATTCACGCTCTTTACCGAGGAAATCACCGGTTTCACAGATTGCACCTACCACATCCCATTCTTTAGTTTCAGCATCAGTACGCGGCCTAACAGGTTGAATGTCCATCCATGCTTCATATAAAGCCGGGCGAATCAGGTCGTTCATCGCGGCATCAATAATCGCGAAATTACGGTGATTGGTCGGTTTGAGCAGATCGACTTTGGTCAGCAATACACCCGCATTGGCAGAAATACTACGCCCCGGCTCCATATACACTTTCAGGCCCAATTTTTCTAAAGCTGGACGCAGCGCATTGGCATATTCTTCAACCGATGGCGGGGTTTCATCTTTATAAGTCACACCCAAACCACCACCAATATCGATGTGTTTGAGGTGGATACCCATTTCTTTGAGCTGGTCAATCATGACAATGACACGATCCAGCGCATCAACAAAAGGCTGGGTTTCGGTGAGCTGTGAACCGATATGACAGTCAATCCCGACCACATCCAGATTGGCCAGTGACGCCGCATATTGATAGGTTGCAAATACGCTATCAGATGGAATACCGAATTTATTTTCTTTTAGACCGGTTGAAATATAAGGATGGGTTTTGGCATCGACGTCCGGATTCACGCGCAATGAAATCGGCGCTTTAACATTTAATTCAGCCGCAACCTTTTGAATACGATCCAGCTCGGCATGAGATTCCACATTAAAGCAGGCAATGCCCACTTCTAAGGCTTTTTTAATATCTGCTTCAGTTTTACCCAGACCCGAAAATACAATTTTTGCGGCATCACCACCGGCTTTTAGCACACGTGCCAATTCACCACCGGTCACAATATCAAAACCGGCCCCCTGTTTGGCCAATACATTCAATACCGCAAGATTGGAGTTGGACTTTACCGCGAAACAGATTTGATGATCGATAAAGTTAAAAGCACGGTCCATATCTAAAAAATGCTTTTCCAAGGTGGCTTTGGAATAAACATAGAGAGGTGTGCCAAATTGCTCTGCGAGCTGTTGTAATGAACATTGCTCAGCGTGCAATACCCCATTAATGCGGGTGAAACTCATGAAGGTATCCTTTCTTTGAAAGCGTTAAGGTGTAGTCGTTGAATCTGATGCTTCAGGCGCAGCAAACTGTTGTTGCACAGGGGCATCTCGTTTTTCATCGGAGGCTTTGGATTCAGCTTCGGTATTTTTATATAACAAATACTTGGCACGCTTGTCGTAATCTGGATCATTCGGCAAGTGCAACGCACCTGACTGCCCACAAGCTGCAAGAACAAGACTTGTCGCCAAGATACTGATGTAGCAAATGACTTGATGCATCTGACCACCTAATTGAATAGTGTTTCGATGAAGTATAACGCGATGATCACCATGACCAAAGCGCTAAAGCCTAGAGATTATCTTTAGCGATAAAAAAACGCCAGCAGATCGCTGACGTTTTTATTGATAAGGTTTATTTATGTTTCTGTTTATAGAAACCGAAATAGCCAATAACCAGAAGGATAAACCAGATCGGGCTGACCATCAGTGCTTGACGGGTATCGTCTTCCAGCGCCAACACCACGATCATGCTCAGGAAGAATACGATCACAATCCAGCAGGTCACCAGACCGCCCGGCAACTTAAAGGTCGATTTGGCATGCAATTCTGGACGTGTTTTGTAGTACACGATATAGCTCCAGATAATGATGATCCAGACACAGATAAACAGAATCGTGGATAAAGTCGTTGCTAAAGTGAAAGCGCGGACGGTATCTGGAACGAAATACTGTAGTGCTGCACCCAGCAACAAACATACCGCAGAGAAATACAAGGCATTTGCCGGAACTGCACGACGGTTTAAGCGACCAAAGGCAAGTGGTGCCTGCTCTTCACGCGACAGACCGAACAGCATACGACTGGTCGAGAATACCCCACTGTTCATCGATGACATCACCGAGGACAACACTACCAGGTTCATGATGATCGCAGCTGCGGCAATACCAGCCTGACTAAACAGGTTCACAAAGGGCGAGATATTTGGATCAATCTGATTCCATGGCGTTACCGACATCACAATCAAAAGTGCCAGTACATAGAAAATAATGATACGGATCGGAATCGAGTTCACTGCTTTCGGCAGGTTCTTTTCCGGATCTTTGGTTTCAGCTGCGGTCGTACCCACCAGCTCTACACCCACGAAGGCAAAAATCGCAATCTGGAACCCGGCCAGGAAGCCCATCGCTCCAGTCGGGAAGATACCGCCATGTGACCAGATATGACTAAATGACGCAACTGTGCCGGCATCCGAGGTAAACCCGGTAAAGACCATCCACAGGCCAACGGCAATCAGCACCACAATCGCGATAATCTTGACCAGAGCAAACCAGAATTCCATTTCACCAAACAGTTTGACCGTGACCAGGTTCAAACCCATGATAAACACAATCGCGGCAACGCTGATCATCACTCCTTCTTCAGGACTAAAGGGCAAGCCATTATTGAAGAATTGCAGGTAATAAATAATCGCGGATAGATCTGCGATCCCGATAGTGATCCAGCACAGCCAGTAGGTCCAGCCAACAAAGTATCCGGCCCAAGGCCCGATCAGATCCGTGGCAAAATCAATGAATGATTTATATTGCAAATTCGAGAGCAACAACTCACCGAGTGCACGCATTACCAGAAATACCATAAAACCGATGATCATATAGATCACCAGAATAGAAGGGCCTGCGAGACTGATGGTCTTGCCCGAACCCATAAACAGGCCGGTTCCGATGGCGCCACCAATGGCAATAAGCTGTAGATGCCGATTGGATAAACTTCGCTGTAACTCACCGTGCTCTGCCGATGAACTGTTATATTTTTCTGACATTATTGATTTCAACTTCGAGTTTTACTCGCGACAAATTAACGTAAAAAAGGCTGAATACAAAAAGAAAAATCACATCATTTGTATTTTCTGCCTAAACTGTAAAGTTCATTTATTTTTCTTATATCTCACTCGCACCAGCTTAACGCTTATTTTTTCGACGCCCGAGATTCAAGAAACTTCTTGTCAAAGCAGCAAAACCATGTAAAAACTAGAACACAATTCCGCCATTTTAAGTATTCAGGATGAATACCGATGGCACAATAATTGCTTTTTAATCAATATCTCGAATTACATAGACATGGATCAATAAGAAGAATTTTATGCAAAATTTACAAAGTTTAATGGAGACTTTAAGCGGCTGGGTCTGGGGCCCTTATATGCTGGTACTGATTGTCGGCACCGGGATATTCCTCACTTTCCGCTTATTGTTCTGGCAATTCCGTATGCTGCCACTGGCCTTCAAACAGGTTTTTGGCAAGCATCCCGAGCACTCAGGTGATATTTCCCAGTTCGCTTCACTGATGACCGCACTGTCTGCCACGATTGGTACCGGTAATATTGCCGGCGTAGCCACCGCCTGTGTGCTGGGTGGTCCGGGTGCGGTGTTCTGGATGTGGATGACTGCCCTGTTTGGTATGGCGACTAAATACGGCGAAGGTGTCCTTGCAGTCAAATACCGAATTAAAAATGAAAAAGGTGAAATGTCGGGTGGTCCGATGTACTACATCGAACGTGGCCTGAAATGGAAATGGCTGGCGCTGATTTTTGCCTTGTTCGGGACACTGGCCTCTTTTGGGATCGGCAGTTCAGTGCAGTCCAATACTGTTGCACTGGCAGTTGAAAACAGTTTGGGGATCGAAACCTGGATGACCGGTATTATCATTACTGCCTTTTCAGCACTGGTGATTCTGGGCGGGATTAAATCGATTTCCAAGGCATCTTCGGTGATTGTTCCAATCATGGCGGTAGGCTATGTGGCTGGTGGTCTGGTCATTATTCTCAACAATTTAGAACTGGTAGCGCCTGCACTAAAAATGATCTTCACCTATGCTTTTACCGGTGAAGCTGCAGTAGGCGGTGCGATTGGTGCGGCGATTCGTTATGGTGTAGCACGTGGGGTATTCTCGAATGAAGCCGGCATGGGCTCTGCGCCGATTGCAGCCGCAGCAGCAAAAACCGACCATCCTGCCCGTCAGGGTCTGGTCTCTATGACCGGTACTTTTATTGATACCATTATTGTGTGTTCGATTACTGGTATTGTTCTGGTCATGGGCTACATCATGGCCGGTAATTCATTTGGTGATCAGACCGGTGCAGTACTGACGATTGGCGTGTTCGACAAACTCCTGCCCGGTGTCGGTGGCTGGGTGGTCACCTTCGGAATTATTTTCTTTGCTTATTCCACGATTTTAGGCTGGAGCTACTACGGCGAAAAATGTGCCACTTACTTGCTCGGCGAAAAGTTCGTTCTACCCTATCGTATTATTTATATTGCATCGGTTTTTGTCGGCTGTATCGCGACACTGGATCTGGTCTGGTTATTTGCCGATACCTTTAATGGTCTGATGGCGGTTCCCAACCTGATTGCATTGCTGTTATTGTCTGGCGTGATTGCCAAGGAATCGAAAGACTTCATCGCAAGGCGTAAATCTGGTGAACTTTATTAACCGCCTTATTGCTTAAATCCCGAACCAAGAGAATAAAAAGCCACATCAATTGTGGCTTTTTATTATTAATTATTCGAAATCCAAATCCAATATTCATGTTCTATGAGCGTAAACCGCCCCATTCTGGTAATTTGCCGTCAGATTCGAGTTCAAGTGCCAGTCCTAAAGATAAAACAAAAAACTGAATGCCTTCAATTTTCATATTGCCCTGATCATCTTCCAAGTACTCGCTCAGTTTTTGATAAGTTTTATGCTGCAGGTCAAAAGGTACATCCAGATATAGACTGCCCGAATACACGTCACTGCGGACTGTGGGCTCAATGCCCAAACACGGTATATAACGGATACCCTGTTGCTCTAACCAGCCGATAAACATTTGCCGAACCGAGTGAGCGTCCTGATCTGGGTATACATACTGTTCAAAATGCACAAACAGCACATCACGGTTTTTTTCACGTGCGATCGCATCAATATGTTTCAGCAATTGTGACAAGATCTGTTCCATTTCAGCATAACAAGACGGGCATTATAGACGGCGTTGATACACAACATCCGAATAAGCACAAATAAAAACGACAAGCCTTGTCGTAAAAACCATGATTTCTCAGGTGAAAGGCTTGGTTTTAGATCACATTCACCGCTATGCTGTCAGTCAATTTCAATCGCTTCATCTTAAAATATGGCTAAAGCAAAAAGTGTCTATCGTTGTGAACAATGTGGTGCAGATCATCCGAAATGGTCGGGACAATGTTCGGAATGTGGGGAATGGAACAGCCTGACTGAGGTCAGCATTGCACCTGCGGTTACACATCGGGCTCAGCCAAAAATCGCGGGTGGATATGCAGGTCAGGCATCCACAATCACCATCTTAAATCAGGTCTCAGTCTCTCATGAAACACGCTTACCGACCGGTATCAGTGAGTTTGACCGGGTTCTGGGTGGCGGACTGGTAACGGGTTCAGTGGTTCTGATCGGCGGTGATCCCGGCATTGGTAAATCAACCATTTTGCTGCAAACAGCCACGCATATGGCCTCTGTCAAAAATCCGGCCTTATATGTCACCGGCGAAGAATCCCTGTCTCAGGTCGCATTACGTGCCCAGCGTCTGGATCTGCCAACCGATCAGCTCAAGGTCATGGCAGAAACCTGTGTCGAACGCATTTGTGAAGTATTGGCCCAGCAACGTCCTGCCGTCGCAATTCTGGACTCAATTCAAACCCTGTATACCGAGACCTTACAATCGGCTCCAGGTGGAGTCTCGCAGATTCGTGAATCCGCTGCCCTGCTGACCCGTTTTGCCAAAAACAGCGGTACCTCTTTATTTCTGGTCGGTCATGTCACCAAAGAAGGCGCCTTGGCAGGCCCACGCGTACTTGAGCATATGGTCGATTGTGTACTCTATTTTGAAGGTCAGTCCGATTCACGTTACCGGATGATCCGTGCCGTCAAAAACCGTTTTGGCGCGGTGAATGAACTCGGGGTGTTTGGCATGACCGACAAAGGGCTGCGCGAAGTGTCCAATCCATCTGCAATATTTTTAAGCCGTTATGATGAAGCGATTCCGGGCTCGATTGTTATGATCAGTCGTGAAGGCACGCGTCCACTCCTGGTCGAAGTACAGGCTTTGGTCGATGATGCACATGGTCAGCCACGACGGGTCGCGCTGGGTCTGGACCAGAACCGCCTGAATATGCTCTTGGCCGTCATGCACCGGCATGGCGGTGTGCAAACCTCAGGTCAGGATGTGTATGTCAATATTGTTGGTGGTCTTAAAATTACGGAAACCGGCTCCGATCTGGCGGTACTTCTGGCCTGCGCTTCCAGTATTCGTGGCAAGGCCTTACCACAACAACTGGCTGTTTTTGGGGAAGTCGGGCTGTCTGGTGAAATTCGTCCCGTGCCAAATGGACAGGAGCGTCTGAAAGAAGCAATCAAGCATGGTTTTAAATACATTATTGTGCCGCGTGGCAATGCACCGCAAAAAACCATTGCAGGCGTGCAGATTATTGCTGTTGCCCGTTTGCATGAAGCCCTGAGTGAAGCCATGTCTTTAAGTGATGAGCTAAATTAAGCATCAGGCAGTGAATTTGCAGTAAAGCGCAAAAAAATACAGATTTTTGATTGAAATTCCACACAAAGCCTATATAAATAGACTGTACAAATAGGTTTTATTCTCATAGGAAAAATGAATGCAAGTTCGACAGCGCGGTTTGATTACAGGTATCTTGACAGCAGTATTATTGGTTGCGCCTTTTGCTGCTGAAGCAAAACGTGCCGGTGGCGGTAAAAGTCACGGTATGCAACGTTCTGCACAGCCTACCCAATCTTATCAACAACCTCGTCAAGCTGCGCCTGCTCAACAAGCGCCAGCTGCCGGTGCTGCAACCCAGCAAAAATCTGGCCCAGGTGTGGGTGGTATGGTTGCTGCCGGTGTAGCGGGTGCTGCGATTGGTGCCGTAGCTGCCAATGCATTGGCCGATGATCAAAGTGTGGCAGCGTCTGAAGCTCAGGCGGCTCCAGCAGAAGAGGAAAAAGGTGGTATTCCAGGCTGGATCTGGATCCTGCTTGCTGCTGCTGTTGCCTTCTTCATTTTCCGTAAGATGGGCGCAAAAAAAAAAGTAGCTTCTAATCCATTTGCACCAAATAGCGGTGCTGGTAATACAGCACCTTTTGGTCAAGCACCGACTGCACCTCGCGGTGGTGACAATAGCAATATCTTTGGTCAGAATGTTGGTGGTCAAACGCCAAGTACTAATGCACCGTTTGGTTCTGCGCCGGTAAATACGGCGCCTTTCGGCACGGCTTATACCCAAAGTGGTAGCCAGTTACCGGATGGTACTGAACCTGCCGCGTTCTTGCGTGTCGCACGTCAGCGTTTTAACCACATTCAGTCTATGAATACGGCAAGCAATATTTCGGAAATTCAGCGTTACCTAACTCCTGATCTTTATCAGTCAATGCGTAATGACATCATGAGCAATCAGGATCAGGATGTTGCCGAGTTTTCAAATCTGAATGCCATGGTGGTAGATTCATCGACTGACAATGGTCAGTATATTGTCAGCGTACGCTTTACCGGTACGGTAAGCGAAGACTTGAACAGCTTGCCACAACCGTTTGCAGAAATCTGGCATTTCACTAAACCAGCAGGTTCAAATCAGGACTGGGTGGTTGCAGGTATTCAGCAAGACTAATTCTGAACAGATAATATTTAGACAGCGGCTTTCGAGCCGCTGTTTTTATTTTTAAAGCTTATATTTTTTAATACCCCCCTTTTAGCCTGTCCAATAGTTCTTTTTATTTTTCATATAAATAGTTTGATGTTTCGTATTTAAAATATAAACAATAATTGTTATCATTCGCATCGAAATAGCTTAACAAGTTTAATAGATAGAATTTTCGATGATGAGTAGTCCGAATATGCATGCAATAGCGACTGAAACAGTTACTGCACCGAGTCCATCGAGCAAAAATAAAGTTAAAGCAAATCTGCTGGTTTATCGTGGGATGATTTTATATCGTTTTCTTCTGGCTGGTGTCGGCGGTTATATGCTTGCCTCGCTGGCTGCCGTCGTGATTGCCCAGATATTTATGGATGCAGGAAGCAGTGCTGCCATGTCAGCCACCCTGATTGGTTTTAGCCTGAATACCGCAGCCTTTATTTGGGTATTTATGGTCAACAAAACTGTCAAGGCAACGCTCGGAATCGTAATTCCCAGTGTTTTGCTCTATATCGCATATAAATTCCTAGGAAATTAAGATGAGAGTAGATGCAAAACAGGAAGGGCCACGCCAGTCGATGTCATGGTTGCATACCTGGGCCAGTCTGATTTTAGGCTGGCTTTTATATGCGATTTTTTTAACTGGAACTTTAAGTTTTTTCCAGAATGAAATCAGCATCTGGATGAAACCGGAATTTCATCAGTCAGTCCCACAAAAGTCCCAAATCGAACAGACCCGTGTCGCATTGGCTTATCTGCAACAGCATCATCCGGATGCCGGCAGCTGGGCGATTCAGCTGCCTAACTCACGCCAGAATACCACCATACTGAATATTCGCGGTGCCGGTGAAGATCCGCGTGCCCGTCGTGGCGGTACCCGCCTAACCATTGACAGTGCAACCGGTGAAGTGCTGCAAGCCCGTGAAACACGCGGTGGTTCATTCTTATACCGTTTTCATTTTGAACTGTACGGACTGCCCCGAATCTGGGCGCGCTGGATTGTCGGCATTGCAACCTTGCTCATGCTGGTGGCGATTATCAGCGGTGTCATTACCCATAAGAAAATTTTTAAGGATTTCTTTACTTTCCGTCCTGGCAAAGGTCAGCGCTCCTGGCTGGATGCCCATAATGCAACGGCGGTATTTGCCCTGCCGTTCCATATCATGATTACCTTTAGCGGTTTGTTACTGCTGCTGTTTACCCTGATGCCTTGGGGTGTCAGCCAGATTTATGAAAATCGAGGCGCATTTCTGCAAGATCAACGTAAGAGCTTGATTCAGGACAATAGCGTTCAGGCTGAATCCGGTGATAGTGACCAGCGTCGACTGCGTGGCGAGGGAGAGAGTCGTAGTGAACGTGGTGATATGTCTGCACGGAGTGAAGCTCGCCGTTCGCGTGGTGATGCACCACCTGCACGCCCTGCGCCATTGGCAGACTTAGCGCCCATTCTTGCAGCAGCAGAAAAGCAATGGAAAAACAATCCGGTTGCTACAATTAACATCATCCAGCCAAATACCGCCAAAGCTGAAATTGAACTTCGTGCCTTAAATGGGGTCAGCGTAGCCTATCGCAATGTTTATCCGAGTCTGGCTTTCAATGGCGTGACGGGTGAATTAAAGCCGGATCAAACCACACTGAAAACACCTTCAGTTGCAAACGGTATTTATAACGTATTTACCACATTGCATGAAGCACGTGGCGTGGACTTGGCTCTACGCTGGTTATTGTTCATGTCTGGTGTGGTCGGCACATTCATGATTGCGACTGGTTTGATTCTGTGGTGTGTCAAACGCGCACCACAACAACAAAAGCAAGGCTATAAATCTTTTGGTTATCGTCTTGTGGAAGTGACTAATATCGCGGCAATTATCGGTTTACCGATTGCCTGTGCTGCCTACTTTTATGCCAACCGTTTTATTCCTGCAGACATGGACATGCGTTTGAACTGGGAAATTCGCAGCTTCTTTATCGCGTGGTTGCTGACCTTAGTTTATGCCATGATTCGTAGCAATCGTCAGGCCTGGCTAGAGCTGCTCCTGCTTGCAACAGCAGCATTTGCCCTACTCCCAATTGTAAACTTCCTGACCGGCGGTCAGGCAATCTGGAACAGCATCATGCATGGTCAGTGGATGATTGCTTCTTTTGATCTGGCGATGTGGGCGCTTGCAATCCTGTTCTGGTTTGCATTCAAGAAAGTAAAAAACCATAAAGGCTTGCCGCCTAAAAAATCCAAAGTGATGCTCAAGGAGAATCAGGCATGATGTTCTTCTTATTGATTTGGGCTTTGACTTCTCTCGGTTTATTTGCACTTGCCGCGTCGATGTCCAAACATCAGAAACAGATCTTTGCTAAAGAGCTAGATGCTTCCAAAACCAGAATGGCCAGCATTCTTGGCTGGGTGATATTAACGATTGCGCTCATCCTGTGCCTGTTCGCAGGTACAATCAGTAACATGATCAGTTATTGGCTGGGCAGTTTAACTTTTGCAGCATTGGTCGTTGGTTTAAGCCTGAGCTATCTGGAAAGTAAAATTAAAGTAATCGCCTCAATCTGTGTGGTAATCGCCGTGATTTCAGCAATCATTTGCTTGGTCTAAAATTCTAATTTACCCCCTCATACTTGAAAAGCTGATCTTCGGATTGGCTTTTTTAATTTAAACCTTTAGTCTACGCATAATATTTTTGAGATGTTGATATGACCCAGCGTGTTTCTCCCTCTGCTGCCCTGACCAATCTTGCCTTAGCAGGCAATGCTGAAGCGCAATTTGAATTGGCTGAACTGTATATGCAAAGCGAGCATGATGATGACATTATTCTGGCTGAAGAATGGGCATTGAAAGCTGCCAACGGCGGACTGGTTGATGCGATGTACTGGTTAGGTGAAGGTTATACCGTTTATGCCAAAGAACTGGCTGAAGAAGATCCAGAAGAATCTAAAGCTCACTTTGAGTTAGCCTATTACTGGCTAAGTAAGGCCAATATCGAGAAGCACCCTGCTGCGACTTTAGAGCTGGCCGGTTTTTACCGTCGCGGTGATGTGATTGAAGAAGATGTAGAAAAATCAATCTCTTTAGTTAAACAGGCTGCGGAATGGGGCGAAGTTCAAGCGATGCGCGATCTTGCATTTATTTATGCCAATGGTTTAGGCGTAGATGGCGATGAAGAACAGGCTGAGTTCTGGACTCAAAAAGCAGATGCTGCTGAAACTAAATAAGTAAGAAAAGCCCGTCAGATGATGGGCTTTTTATTATAAAAATAGTCTGGCTCAATTGAAAAAGCACCTATATATTAGTCATTAATATTAATAAAATTCTGATAACAATATGGCTTACCAAGCAACAGTATTAAACGTAATGATCGCTTCACCAAGCGATGTCGCAGAAGAAAGACGACTTGTTCGTGATGCAATCTATGAATGGAATGCAATTCATTCTAAGCAATTTAATGTAATGTTAAATCCTATCAGATGGGAAACTCATGTAGCACCTGAAATGGGTAATAGGCCTCAAGAAATTATCAATAAAAGTATTCTCAATGATGCCGACATTCTGATTGGAATATTTTGGACTCGATTAGGTACAGACACTGGGGAATACGCCAGCGGCACTGTAGAGGAAATTTCCAGACATATCGACTCTCAAAAACTGACTTCAATTTATATCTGTGATAAACCTATTCCCCCAAGTCAAATTACTGAACAATATCAAAAACTACAAATTCAAATCAGGGAGTGGAAGCCAAGTGGCGTACTAGAATTTTACAATGATTTATCTATTTTTAAGCAAAAAATTAAAGATCATTTATCTCTTCATATCCAGCAAAATACATACATTCAAAATATCTTAAATAATCTAAAAATCATTGATTTCAAAAACCCTAAACTCTTAAAACAAAAAAATGAATTAAGCGAGAGAATGATGCAACTTTTACTAAGTGCTGGTGAACGCGAAAGTGAAATTCAATTTTTACAAAATATTGATTCTACCCAACTGCATGCTGGCGATTTACATTTGAATTTAAATAGCCAAAGAGAAATTTCTCAATGGAAAACGGCTATCACTGATCTAAAGAAATCAGGATTTATTAATGATCTTGGCAACAATGGTAGGCTGTATGAATTAACTGGTTTAGGCTGGAATACTTTTGATCAACTAAAAGCTCAAAGCTTAGAAAACAATTAATATTATCTTTTTTCAACTTGGCTCATTCATAGAATCCAAGTACAATACTGCGCTAGTCGAGGGATGCTGCGACGTTTTACAGGCACTAAATGTAAAATCGCTAGGCTCGACCATCGGTCAGACATTCGTTCTGATCAACAACGGCATCCGCGAACAGAACGATCCAATCTATTTTTTCCTAGGAGATCCTGATGAACGCGGTTACTGCTTCATTTACAGATTACAAAGTTGCTGATATTTCACTTGCTGATTACGGCCGTAAAGAAATTAAACTTGCAGAAGCTGAAATGCCAGCCCTTATGGGTCTGCGTAAACGCTATGCTGCTGCTAAACCACTTGCAGGCGCGAAAATTCTCGGCTGTATCCACATGACCATTCAAACTGCTGTTCTTATTGAAACACTGGTTGAATTGGGCGCCGAAGTTCGCTGGACTTCATGTAACATCTTCTCTACTCAAGATCATGCTGCTGCTGCAATCGCGGCTGCGGGTATTCCTGTGTTTGCCTGGAAAGGCGAAACTGAAGAAGAATACATGTGGTGTCTTGAACAACAGATCAATGTCAATGGCAAACCTTGGGATGCCAACATGATTCTTGACGATGGCGGTGATTTAACGCTACTTGTTCATGAAAAATACCCAGAAGTGATTGCTAAAATCCACGGTGTCACTGAAGAAACAACGACAGGTGTTCAACGTCTGTATGAAATGCTTCGTGATAGCACTTTAAAAGTTCCTGCAATCAACGTAAACGATTCTGTTACTAAGTCTAAGAACGACAACAAATACGGTTGCCGCCACTCTCTAAATGATGCAATCAAACGCGGTACAGATATGCTTTTATCTGGCCGTCGTGCACTTGTAATCGGTTACGGTGACGTAGGTAAAGGTTCTGCGCAATCACTTCGTCAAGAAGGCATGATTGTACGCGTAACTGAAGTTGATCCAATCTGTGCGATGCAAGCATGCATGGACGGTTACGAAGTTGTTTCTCCATACAAAAATGGCGTGCAAACTGGTAAGAAAGAAGACGTGAATCTTGATCTTCTTCAAAACACTGACCTGATCGTGACTACAACGGGTAACTACCACGTGTGTGACTCGGCAATGCTTGATTCATTAAAAGCGGGCGCTGTGGTATGTAACATCGGTCACTTCGATACTGAAATTGATACAGCTTACCTACGTGGCTACAAGTGGGTTGAAGTGAAACCTCAAGTACACCAAGTGTATCGTTCAGAAAATGAAAATGATTACCTGATCCTTCTTTCTGAAGGTCGTTTGGTAAACCTTGGTAATGCGACTGGTCACCCATCACGTATTATGGATGGTTCATTTGCCAACCAGGTATTGGGTCAAATGCATTTATTCGCTGAGAAATTTGCTGATCTTCCAGAATCTGAAAAAGCTGCGCAAATTCGTGTAGAGCTTCTTCCTAAGAAATTAGACGAAGAAGTCGCTGCTGCAATGGTTGCAGGTTTTGGTGGTGTTCTGACTCAATTAACTCAAGAGCAAGCGGATTACTTAGGCGTTGCTGTTGAAGGTCCGTTTAAAGCGGATGCTTATAAATACTAATTAAACTCCACCCTCTCCCTAACCCTCTCCCATAGGGAGAGGAAACATTCATTACCAAATGTATGTCATCGAGGGTAAGTCCTCTCCTTTCAGGAGAGGATTTAGGAGAGGTAAAACTAATTAAAAAGTATTTATAAAAAGGATTTCAACATGTCTAAGCAAATTCCAATTTCATTTGAATTCTTCCCGACCAAAACTAATGTGGGTGCGGAAAAACTCAAAGTGGTTCATCAAGAACTACAATTGCTCAATCCAGAATTTTTCTCTGTAACTTATGGTGCAGGTGGTTCAACTCGTGAACGCACCCTGTCTACCATCAACGATTTTAATGGCAAAGGTGCACCGGTTGCCCCTCACCTGTCATGTATCGGCGATGACAAAGCGCGTATTGCAGAACTGCTTGATCTGTACAAATCACAAGGCATTGACCGTATTGTTGCCCTCCGCGGTGACTTGCCATCAGGTCAGGTTGGTTTGGGTGAATTACCCTATGCCGCTGATCTGGTTGGCTTTATCCGTGAATATTCAGGCGATCATTTCAAGATTGAAGTCGCAGCTTATCCGGAAATGCATCCTCAGGCAGAAAGCTTTGATCAAGACATCCAGCACTTTGTTGAAAAAGTACAAGCTGGTGCCAATGCAGCATTAACCCAGTTCTTTTTCAATCCAGATGCTTATTTCTACTTTGTAGATCGCATCCAGAAAACTGGAATTGATATTCCTGTGGCGCCTGGCATCATGCCAATCACCAATGCCAGCAACCTAATCCGCTTTGCGGACGGTACCGGTGCCGAGATTCCACGCTGGATTCGCAAGCAACTGGCAACCTATGGTGATGATACTGCCAGCATCAAAGCCTTTGGCCACGAAGTTGTGGTTAAATTCTGTGAGCGTCTGCTTGCAGGTGGTGCACCAAGCTTGCACTTCTACACCATGAACTCCACTGATCCTACACGCCAACTTGTAAAAGACTTAGGTCTAGCATAAGTTTTTAGGCTGCATTGATCTCACCCATTTTCTCCCTTTGAGAGAAACACAAAGAGGGTGTAAATAGCAATGCAGTCTTGTTTTGTTCCATCTGAGAGTAATCCCTCCATGCCACGTTTTTTTATTGAAGCAGACTTAAATGTTGATACTACGGTTGAGTTAACGGAAACCGTTTTTCATCATTGGGTAAAGGTATTACGCGCTCAAGCGGACGAAACCGCGACCCTGTTCAATGGACAGGGTGGCGAATATGAAGTGACCTTAACTGAAGTTGCTAAGAAATCAGCCACAGTATCGGTCAATACATTTAATCCGGCTAATCGCACACCCAAGTTCCAGGCCTTGCTCGGTCAGGTGATGAGCAAAGGCGACCGCATGGATTATGCGATTCAAAAAGCTGTGGAATTGGGCGTTTCCGAAATTCAGCTGCTGACTTCGGATCGTTGTGAAATGCGCTTGAAGTATGATCGTGACCAGAAAAAACTGGATCACTGGCAGGGGATCGCGATTGCAGCATGTGAACAGTGTGGACTGAATATTGTGCCTAAAATTTTAGCACCAATATCACTTGAAAAATGGTTGGAAACCGAGCTACCCAAGACCAAACTGGTTTTGGCCCCCAATAAAGATGAAACAGATGTACTGGCAGATGCGACCCTGGATATTGCCCTGCTGATTGGCCCTGAAGGCGGTCTCAGTGAGGCAGAAATTACAGCGGCAAATGCAAAAGGTTTTCTAAACTGGTGTATTGGTGAACGCGTACTACGTACCGAAACAGCCCCTGTCGTGGCCCTTTCAATTTTGAACTATAATCTCTAGTTCATCAGGCCAGTAAAAATTTGTCTTTAATTTTGTTGATTTTTATTCCTAAGACCTCTAATCTCGATGAAAGAATAATAACTATTGATGAGTTAATTTTACACATTTCCTGGAGTTTTTTTATAAGAACAATACATAGGGAAAAACGTTTAGGATGAATACAGGCATTGAATCACATGGTTGATAAGCAAGACGACTATATCCAGCAGCATTTGCATCATGCTCAGATTGCGAACACACTTCGCCATAGTCGCTATTTTTTAATCAGTATAATGGTGATTTGCCTTTATATTTTTTGTATTTATCACCTTCAATATCGTCCTTCCAATACCTATTTTAATATCTGGTTTATTCTGACCGAGCTACTGGTCAGTATGTGCTGGTTGGTGAGCACACTTTATTTTAAGCCTGAACAATATGATTTGAAAGGCGCACATCGCTGGTTACAGATTCAGAGTCTTGCTGTCGGGAGCTGTATTGCTGTCGGTATTTATACAATTTATTACTATTTGCCGCAGGCCAATCCTGCATTCGAAGATATTGAAGCACTGACCTTGTCTGCTCTGCTCCTGATTGTGACTCAGGCATTTGGCTTGACTTATCTGACCCAAAAACTCAGTTATTTCTGCCTGGTATTTTTACCCTCTTTATTCCCTTTTTTATTGTCGCAAATTTATCATGTCAGCCTTTCCAATCCCTTCTTCGGTCTGGCCTTAAATTTTGCGGTGATTGTCATTCTGCTGTGTGCCAATAGTAGTTATCGTATTCATCGCCGGACATCGCGCTTGTATGCAGAAAACAGTCTGCTGGTTAAAAATGCCGAACAGCAAGTACTCTGGAGCGATGAACTGTGTCAGCAACTGCAAACTGAAGTCAATAAATCCAAGGATATCGAATTACAGTTACAGCTCAACAATCAACTGCTGGAACAGAAAGTTCGGGAACGTACCTACGATATTGAACAGATTAATCATCATTTAAAAAATCAGCAACAAAATCTGCAACTTGCCCATGAAATTGCCGGCATTCGGCCATGGGACTGGAATATCCAGGATCGTACAATTACCCTGACCAATCATAAAGATGAAAAAATCCTGCGTGATTCTAAAGACCATCATCTGCAATTAGAGTATCTGATTCATCCGGATGACCTGGACTATTTTAAAAGCAACATGAAGCAGCATCTACGTGGCCGGATTGAACGTTATGATGTCACCTACCGGATCCAGCTCAGTGATGGCAGCTGGAGCTGGGTGCATGATATTGGCCGTGTGATTCAACGTGATCCCAAAAATAATAAGCCGTTACGTATGGTGGGCATTCGTCGGGATATTCAGCAGGAACGCATTTCTCAGGAACGCTTGAAACTGGTCGCCAGTGTACTGGAACAGGCCGCGGAAGGGATTTTTATTCTCAATCCTGAACTGTATTATATTGATGTCAATCCTCACTATGAATACCTGAGCGGCTATGATCGAGAGCAGATCATCGGTAAGTTTTTATTCGATATTGCCGCGCAAAATAAGGCCGAACAACGCAGCAGCCATGCCAGCATTATCAAACAGCTGCAAAAGATTGGCTCCTACGATGGGGAAGTGCAGGCAAAGTTTCTGTCCGGCAAACAGTCCACTTTATGGCTGCATATCAATGCCGTCACTGATGATGAGGGCCGGATTACCCATTATGTCGGAATTGTCTCAGATCTGACCGAACGTAAATTACAGGAACAGCGCCTGTCATATCTGGAAAATTATGACACCCTGACCGATTTGCCGAATCGTTTCTATTATAACTATCAGCTGCATCAATATCTGGTCTCGCAAAAAGATTCCATTCAGCAGATGGCAGTGATCCGGCTGAACATCGATCGCTTCCGCCCGTTAAATGAATATCTGTCCAATAATGGCGGTGATGAACTTTTACGTCAGGTGGCGCAGCGCCTGCGTATGACCAATGCAGAAGCCCTGTTTGTAGCACATCTGAATGGGGATGATTTTGCAATTATCTACGAGATTTCGCACATTCGCCCTTCCGTGCAGCATCACTGTGAACGCATTGCCCAGGCTTTTAGCGCACCATTTAATATTTATGGTCAGGATTATGTAATTACTCTTTCTATGGGAGTGGCATTTTATCCGGATCATGGCCGACAACTCGATTATTTAAATAACTGCGCCGAACAGGCGCTGAATGAAGCCAAAAATCTGGGCGGCAATACCATTCATTTTTATTCCAGTCAGAATGAGGGTTTACAGGAACAGGGAATTTTCCTGGAACGGGATCTGCGTAAAGCCATTCAGAACAATGAACTGATTGTCTATTATCAGCCAAAAATCAATTTCAGCGATCAGAGCATTTATGGCTTTGAAGCATTGATTCGCTGGAATCATCCAGAAAAAGGCATTATTCCACCCGGCCTGTTTATTCCTTTAGCCGAACAGACCAGCCTGATTTCAGACATTGGCCGTCTGGTGATACAGCAAACTGCCAAACAGATTCGTCAATGGAATGATCTCGGTTTTAATCATATTTGTGTATCAGTCAACATCGTGGCGCAACAATTGCGGCGCGGCCAATTACTTGACGATCTGGATCAGGCCATTGACGATAACCAGATTTCAGGTACCAGTCTGGAACTGGAAATTACCGAATCGTCTTTAATTGAAAATTCAGAAACCGTCAAAAACCTGCTGAACGAAATCAAACAGCGACAGATTCATATTGCCCTAGATGATTTTGGGACAGGCTACTCATCTCTGTCCTATCTTGCTGATTTCCCGATTGATACCTTAAAAATCGACCGTAGTTTCGTTTCCAAGATTGGAGAGAACAAGCAGGAAGCCATAGTCAGTGCCATGGTGGCGATGGGTAAAGCCATGGGGATGACCGTGGTGGCAGAAGGGATCGAAACCATTGAACAGTTAGAATATCTGCGTGATTTAGACTGTGATATCGCTCAAGGATACCTTTTCTCCAAACCGCTGCCCGAACAGGAAGCCACTGCGTATTTGACACAAAATATGACCAACGATTCTTATACTTATCAAGTCTAAGTTTATACCCTCCCCCAATAAGATTGTTGGAAAAACGGCCGTCTTTGGCTGTGCGAACTGGCGAACAAATGGTATATTCGGGGACATAAATAAATTTTTTACCCGCTGACCGGGTAATCTTTACAACGATCGAGAGACTGATGGACGAACAATCTTTAAAGCAACAGGCCCTTTACTATCACGAGTTTCCTACCCCGGGGAAAATCAGCGTTACACCAAGCAAACAATTGGTCAACCAACGTGACTTAGCCCTTGCTTACTCGCCTGGCGTAGCTGCACCATGTCTTGAGATTGAACGCGATCCTTCAACTGCTGCATTGTATACCGCACGCGGTAATCTGGTCGCTGTAGTGACCAACGGTACTGCGGTGCTGGGCTTGGGTAATATTGGTCCTCTGGCTTCTAAACCCGTCATGGAAGGTAAAGGCGTATTATTCAAAAAATTCGCTGGCGTAGATGTGTTTGATATTGAAATTGCTGAAAACGACCCGGACAAAATTGTTGATATTATCGCATCATTAGAACCGACTTTCGGCGGGATCAACCTTGAAGATATCAAGGCGCCAGAATGCTTCTACATCGAGCAAAAACTGCGTGAACGCATGAACATTCCAGTGTTCCATGATGATCAGCACGGTACTTCGATTATTGTGGGTTCTGCTTTACTTAACGCGCTGCAAATCAACGGCAAAAAAATTGAAGACATCAAGATTGTCGCTTCAGGCGCGGGTGCTGCAGCCCTATCTTGTTTAAATCTGCTTTGTGCCCTTGGCGCGAAAAAAGAGAACATCATCGTTGCCGATTCACGTGGTCTGCTGACGACGCACCGGGAAGGTCTGGATGAGTCGAAGAAAGCTTATGTACAGGACATCGAAGCCACTCAGCTTGGTGATGTGATCGCGGGTGCAGACATGTTCCTTGGTCTTTCTGCTGCCGGCATCCTGACCAAAGAAATGGTTAAGGTGATGGCCAAAGATCCGATCATTTTCGCACTGGCGAATCCGGATCCAGAAATTCTGCCTGAACATGCACACGAAGTTCGTAATGATGTGATCATGGCCACTGGCCGTTCTGACTATCCAAACCAGGTCAATAACGCACTTTGCTTCCCATACATCTTCCGTGGGGCATTAGACGTTGGTGCAACCACGATTAACGAAGAAATGAAAATTGCCTGTGTACATGCAATTGCGCGTATGGCACACGTCGAAGCGGATGCTGCAACTTATGGTGAGAAATCGGCATCATTTGGCCGTGAATACCTGATTCCGGGTCCACTGGATCAGCGCCTGATTCTTGAAATCGCACCTGCAGTGGCACAAGCAGCCATGGATTCGGGTGTAGCAACACGTCCAATTAAAGATTTCTCGCATTATCGTCAACGTTTGTCTGAGTTTGTCTATAACTCGGCATTCGTGATGAAACCGATCTTTGAACAGGCAAAATCAAATCCTAAGCGTATTGCTTATGCAGAAGGTGAAGATTTACGCATACTTCGTGGTGTACAAATTGCAGTCGATGAAGGCTTAGCACAACCCATCCTTGTGGGTCGTCCTGCGATCATTGAAGCGAATATCAAGAAATTAGGTTTACGTCTTGAAGATGGTGTCAATGTCACTATCGTCGATCAAGAAAAAAATCCAAATTACGAATTATTCGCAGATGATTACTACAGCATCATGCAACGTAAAGGGGTTACACCTGAGTATGCACAACGTGAAACACGTCGTCGTTCAACGTTAATTGCTGCCATGTTAGTGAAACATGGTTTGGCTGACGGTATGCTGTGTGGTACTTATTCAAGCTACGATATTCATTTAGATTTCGTACGTAATATTATTGGTTTGAAAGAAGGTCGTAATAACTTCTTCACACTCAATGCATTAATGCTTGAAGATCGCAACTTATTCATTGCCGATACGTATATCAACCGTAACCCAACCGCTGAACAGCTTGCTGAAATGACCATTTTGGCTGCTGAAGAAGTGCGTCGTTTCGGTATGACACCACGTATTGCTCTTCTATCTCATTCAAGCTTTGGTTCTGATCAAGATGATGCTAGCGCGAAAAAAATGCGCCAAGTGTATGACATCTTGTCTGAAATTGCGCCTGAACTTGAAGTTGAAGGTGAAATGCATGGTGATGCTGCACTGGATGAAAATATTCGCCAGTTTGCCTTCCCGAACTCACGTTTTAAAGGTTCTGCAAACTTACTGATCATGCCGAATCTGGATGCTGCCAACATTTCGTTTAACTTGTTGAAAGCAACTTCAGGCAACAACGTGACGATTGGCCCAATTCTGTTGGGTGCTGCGAAGCCGGTACATATCTTGACTCCGACTGCGACTACGCGTCGCGTGGTGAACATGACTGCACTTACCGTTGCAGAAATCCAGCAAGCGGAACAAGACGCACTTTAATCCAATGACAAGATAACGACGCATCCGCCTCGTTTCTTAACTTGAGAAAACCTCTATTCTGTAGCATGATGCTTGTAAGAATAGAGGTTTTTTCATGCAAGTTTATTTAGTAGGCGGTGCAGTTCGGGATCATTTGCTCGGACACCCCTATCACGAAAAAGATTATGTGGTCGTTGGTGCAACTCCGGCGCAAATGCTTGACTTAGGCTATCAGCCCGTAGGCAAAGATTTTCCTGTTTTCCTACACCCCAAAACAAAAGAAGAATATGCACTGGCCCGTACCGAACGTAAATCCGGCACCGGTTATCATGGTTTTGACTTTCATACCGATATCAGTGTGACCCTGGAACAGGATTTGATCCGTCGTGACCTGACCATTAATGCCATGGCGATGGATGATGCCGGTCAGATTTATGATCCTTATGGCGGTCAGCAAGATTTGAATAACCGGGTGCTGCGTCATGTTTCCGATGCTTTTGTCGAAGATCCATTACGGGTGCTGCGAATTGCCCGTTTTGCGGCCCGCTATACCAGTGCAGGTTTTGTGATTGCGGATGAAACTTTAGCACTCATGCAGCGCTTGACGGAATCCGGTGAATTGAATGCATTAACACCGGAGCGGGTCTGGAAAGAAACTTCACGTGCCTTAACAGAACGTCATGCTGATGTGTATTTTGAAGTATTGCGTCAATGTGGCGCTTTAAAAGTCTTATTTCCTGAGATAGATGCCTTATATGGTATTCCGCAACGCCCTGAATATCATCCGGAAATTGACTGCGGCATTCACACCATGATGTCCTTGCAGCAGGCGTGTCGTCAAAACTATAGCCTGGATGTACGTTTCGCCGTTTTAGTGCATGATTTGGGCAAAGCATTAACCCCGGTTGAAGAATTACCGCGGCATATCATGCATGAAGAACGTGGCATCAAGCCGGTCAATGATCTGTGTGATCGCTTAAAAGTACCGACCTATACCAAGCAACTGGCGTTGGCAGTATGTAAAGAGCATCTGAAATGTCATCAGGCATTTAATCTCAAACCCGGTACTTTATGGCGATTATTGCAGCGTCTGGACGTTTTACGTCGTCCCGAGCGTGTCGAAGCTTTTGTACAGGCCTGTGAATGTGATTCACGTGGCCGTTTAGGACTGGAAGATCGTGCCTATCCACAAGCACAATATGTACTTGATGCCATGCAGATAGTACGTGCCATTAAAGCACAAGACCTGCCTGCCGATATTCAAGGCCCGGATATTGGCGAAATGCTGATTGAACGGCGTATTCAGGCACTGGGTGAACTTAAAGCCCAACAAACTGTATCTATTGAATAAAGACAAAGCACCCGAGGGTGCTTTTTTATTGCTTCAATCATTTAGTGCAGAGACCCAGCCCTCTAAAGAGCTTAAGGAAAATCAAATCCCGATCAGGAAATATCCGCCGGGAAACTAATCACTTGCTCCAGTTTCATCTGATTGGTCGCGATCATGAGCAAGCGGTCAATTCCCAAAGCAATCCCTGAACATTCCGGCATATTCGGTAAAGCCGCCAGTAAATACTCATCAATAGGCATAACATGCAGCCCAAGTCTGGCCCGCTCTGCATTATCCGCCTCAAAGCGTGAGCGCAAAACTTCGGCATCAATCAGCTCATCATAGGCATTAGCCAATTCTAAACCTTCGATATACAACTCAAAACGTGCAGCGACCAGTTCCCCATCTTCATCGATTCGGGTTTTCGCCAGAGAGGCCATTTCAGGCGGAAAATCGGTCAGGAATACTGCGGTATCAAAACCGAGACTTGGCTCCACCATATGTGAAAATAACAGGTCGATATAGCCGAGCCGATCCTCACCCAAATCCAGATTTAGACCGACACGGCGACAGCAGTCTTTCAGTTCCTGCAAGGTCGCTTGCAATGGATTAATATCCAGACGATCCATAAAGGCATGTTTATAGCTCAAAATGGTTGGACGGATTTCAGCAAAACGTGCTTTAAGCGTCACATTAAGCAGATCGGCTACTTCGAACATCAAATCTTTTAAGCTAAAGCCCGGACGATACCATTCCAGCATGGTAAATTCGCTATTGTGCTTACGCCCATGCTCATCATCACGGAAGACTTTACAAATCTGGTAAATAGGCCCGCTGCCACTGGCCAATAAACGCTTCATGGCAAATTCAGGTGAGGTCTGTAAATAATGCGTATGTGCTTTAGCCAGTACATGACGCTGCGCCTGTACTGAAGCCAAATGCACATCGGTCACACCGGCTTGAGATAAAATTGGTGTTTCGACTTCTAATACATCCCGCTCAGCAAAAAATTGACGGATTTGTGCATATAAGGTGGCACGTGCACGCATGGCATTCAGGTCACACGTCGGCTGATAAGTGCTATTCATGCTTTTGGCCCACCATGTGCAGCCCATTCACGACGCAGCGGATAGGTTTTTCTTAAATGATCAAAAGCCTGCTGATCCACTTTGCCATCCTTGACACAAGCACGCAGATTTTGATCATCACGGGCAATATCATAAATTTGCGTTAAATATTGCTTTAGCACCATTTTTAAATCCTGATTTTGGAAAAACTGCTTGCAGACCGGAAGCTGGGTTTCGAACTGTTTATGTGCTGCAAAAGCAAAAGTTTGACAAAAAGCGTCATAGATCATTTGAGTACCACGCGCCTTGCCTTCCAGGCTATAACCGGCAATATGCGGCGTCACCAGCGTCAGCAGATCCAGAAGCTCTGCTGAAATAACCGGTTCGTGTTCAAAAACATCTAAAATCACAGTTCGTTGTGTCGCTTTAAGATCCTGGATCAGGGCGGCCTCTTCAATCACTGGCCCACGTGCAGAATTAATCAGAATTGCATCAGGCTGCATTTGCGCCAATGTAGCCGTATTGAATAAATGGTAAGTTGGATAAAGACCCGTTTGAGTTAAAGGGACATGAATCGAAATCGCATCTGCTTGCTGCAACAATTCATTAAATTCAACTTGATCAACCTGCGTTCTTTGAACCAAAGGATCATAGCCAATCACGCGCCAGCCCAAAAGTTTTGCCATATAAGCCAGACGGGTTCCAACATTACCCAAACCGACTATACCCAGGCTAAATGTTGCATTGGCATCTACTAACTCAGGACGTACATGCAGTAATGCGGTAATGACATATTCAGCCACAGCTTGTGCATTACAGCCGGCTGCATTGCTCCACTGAATCCCATGCTGTTCCAATGCAGCAATATCCAGATGATCTGTACCAATAGTGGCACTGCCTACAAACTTGATCGAACTATTCTGTAGCAGTGCTTCATTGACCTGAGTCACTGAGCGTACCAATAATGCATCTGCATCCTGAACATCCTGTGCCATTAAGCTACGGCCTGGACAATGACGAATGTCTGCAAATTCAGAAAAGAAATAATCGGTAAATGCCAGATTTTCATCTGCGACAATTTTCATAATGAGATCCATATGATGCTTGGGCATATGATAGCGCGTTGATGTCTCTGACTCTATATTTGGCACATGCGTCCATTTTTCAAGTTTTAAGCTATGAGCTGGTTATTGATGAATAAAGTATTGAATCATTGCTGCCTAAAAAGAAAAACCCCAATCTTTCGACTGGGGTTTTTAGAATTTGGCGGAAGCGGTGAGATTCGAACTCACGGAGGACTCACACCCTCGTCGGTTTTCAAGACCGGTGCATTAAACCGCTCTGCCACGCTTCCTTGGCCGCCATCATATAAATAAATCGGATTTTTGGCAATAAAATTTAGCAAAACTTTTAGCAAAAGCTATTCATTCAGTTAAAAATCAGTCGAAACAAAAGCTGAAATGTATTTTTATTTAAAGAAGTTAATACTTAAACGATGCCAAGAGGTATTTAATTCAAGATAAAGCAACGACATGAATCAGAATTAGCTTGATAATGAATATAAAAATAAAGGCATAAAAAAACCCAGTCAATTGACTGGGTTTTTAGAATTTGGCGGAAGCGGTGAGATTCGAACTCACGGAGGACTCACACCCTCGTCGGTTTTCAAGACCGGTGCATTAAACCGCTCTGCCACGCTTCCATGGCCGACATGATATAAACAAAAATCACGCTTGGCAAATATTTTCATGCTTTCACTGCATCAATTGCACAAAATAAAATCAATTCCATTAATTTGCTGAATTTTCTGGTTTTTCATAACGAATTGAATTGATGAACCAGCGTTTCTTTCCAGAAGGTGTCAGCACTTCAGCCTCATCATCTACCTGCTTGCCCAACAACGCACGTGCCATGGGCGAACTGATCGAGATATGCTGCGGATGATGATCATAAATTTCATCGACTCCAACAATACGTAAATTTTTCTGCTCGCCTTCTTCATTTTCAATCTCGACCCAAGCTCCAAAATAGACCTTGCCTTCCTGCTCTGGAGAAAAATCGATGATTTTTAGCTCTTCAAGACGCTTGCCTAGGTATCTGACCCGGCGGTCAATCTTACGCAAAATTTGCTTGTTATATTGGTAATCGGCATTTTCCGAACGGTCGCCGAGACTCGCTGCCCAGTTCACTTTTCTGGTGATTTCCGGCCGCTCTTCATGCCAGAGATTCTTAAGTTCTGCCACCAATTTATCGTGTCCACCACGGGTGATTAAGTTGGATTTCATACGTCGTGCTGATCAAATTTTCAGTGTATTAACTTACAAACAGCTTATTTTATTTACCATTTCAAAACAATGAAAAAATTCAAAAAAAATTCACATTACATTTCAATATCTTAAAATTATTTTTAATAATAATTTGTGTACAAAATTTGACAATCGTTTTTTAGATCATTAATATGCCACCTACTTCCGGAAATGCTTATTTTTTAATCTATGTAGTTTTTCTACATAATGATGCGTAAATCTCTTGTCATTTTGAATGACGTCATGACTGCCCAACCCTTATTGAATTTATCAAACTGTTAAAATTTCTGGCTATGTTGGCTGTGATTTTTAGGGCATAAATTACTTGTAGCGGAGACAACATGCACAGTAGTTCATCCACTGGGTCGAGGCTTTGCCTACGATCTGTAATTTCTTCTCTCCCTTTGAAAGCACTTGTACTGAGCACTGCATTTATTCCCTTTCACAGTATCAATGCAAGTAAAACCACACTTCAGTTTGATCATGTAGTCAATAGCAATAAGCTGACCGTGGTTGCAGTCGAAAATCCGACCACCGTATTTCAGGATGGGCAACATCTGCATGGCTTCGGTTATGACCTGGTGCGCAACTATGCCAACAGTCTGAATGTGAAACTGGATTTTAAAATTGTCCCGAATAATGCCACTGCACTGCAATGGGTTGCTCAGGGCAAAGCCAATCTGGCCATGACCACCACCGATTTAGGTGAAATTGAAAATAAGCGCCTGACTTCATTCTCCGCCACCTGTGGTGATCAGTCTATTTTGGTGAGTAATGGCTTGAATACCAATTTAAATCTGGTATTTAAATCTGCCACAGATCCCTTGAGCCAAACTGCCAGTGCTTTTATCTGTAAAGGCAAACAAAGTGGTGCCATCAAGCAGCTTGCTTCATTTTATAATCAGAATGTGGTGAAAGAGGAATCTTGGACAGCCATTCAACGTGATTTGAGCAACCGGTTACCGATCTATAAAGCAAGCTTTAAACAGACAGCGCAGCAATATGATCTGGATTGGCATTTATTAGCTGCCATTGGTTATCAGGAATCTTATCTGAAACCGAACTCGGTCTCTCCGACAGGTGTTCGCGGTTTGATGATGCTGACCAATAGCACTGCTAAAGCAATGGGTGTGAGCAATCGTACCGATCCAGCCCAAAGCATTCAGGGTGGTGCCAAGTATTATGATCAAATGCTGAGCCGCTATGAGCATATTCCTTATCCGGATCGCAACTGGTTTGCACTGGTCGCTTATAATATGGGCCCAGGTGCAGTGAATCAGTTACAAAAACGCATTCAGTCACAAGGCAAGAATCCAAATAACTGGGTCAACCTCTATGCCTATCTGGATCAGAATAAAGCCAATAACGGCCGCTATCGTCAGGCAGTACAATATGTAACCCGTATTCGTGCTTATTTGGAACACATCAAGACCACACCACAATTGGTGAATATCTAAGGTCTGATGAGCTGGATTTTATTCTATCCGGCGATAAAAAAAGCTTACCTCAAGGGTAAGCTTTTTTTGTGCTCATTTCAGCTGATGTTCAGCAAAATTAAGCTGTCGTATTTTCAAGTACTTTCTTGAATAGATCTTTTTGTTCCTGACTCGGTTTGGCAGTTTGAAGTGCCATCAATTGAGACATATCACCCTGTACTTTGATTTTACCGGTCATAAATGCCTGCATGGCTGCGGCCATATCAAACTCCAGAAAAACTTTACGTAACGTTTCGCCGTCCATATTCAACGTCGTTTTGGCATTTGAAGACAAACCTTTTTTAATTGCTCCACCATCTAAAGATAGTTCAGTATTACCTGTAGTGTCCGCTACAACCAAATTAATCGCCAGGTTCGCCAAAGCTGGTGGCAAGTTTAAATCACCAGCTTGCGCAGTAAGTGTTTCTACAGTTGAAAACCAATCATCAGTTAAAAAAGCAGGCATGATCTTTCCTCAAATTATTTGTTCATTTGTGTCGGCTATCCAGACGACATCATGTTGAAGCTATTATGCTCGTGCTTTGTTATATCATGATCATTAGCGCAAAGGCTAACGAATTTTGTACGCGTCGTTCAATTTTTGTAGTTCTATTTTTATTTGTTTTTCATACAGACATCAACCCGAAGGCTGATATCTGCGTACTGAAATTATTCTGCGGCAAAGCCCAGATTGACCATATTAATCCGGCGTTTCTCGCCTTCCAGCGCTTCTTCAGTCGAACAGCTGTCTTTGAAGTCAAATTCGCGCTGGCTGTCCAGCACTTCAAAGTCAAACAATTCACGATCGACCAGCTGTGATGGCGAGACATTTTGCAATGCACCAAAAATACTGTGCAGACGTTTTGGATGTGCCTTATCCCAATCACGTAACATGTCATTGATAATTGCGCGCTGCAGGTTCGCCTGAGAGCCACATAAATTACATGGAATAATTGGAAATTGACGCATTTCTGCATATTTGATGATGTCTTTTTCTTCCACATAAGCCAGTGGACGAATCAGAATGTTCTTTTTGTCAGAAGACAACAGTTTTGGTGGCATGGCCTTCAAGCTGCCGCCATGGAACAGGTTCAGGAAGAAGGTCGCCAGAATATCATCACGGTGATGCCCTAGCGCAACCTTGGTCGCACCAATTTCCTGGGCAAAGCCATACAAAGAGCCACGACGTAGACGCGAACAGACGGCGCAATAAGTCTTACCTTCCGGGGTCAACTTTTTGGTGATGCTGTAGGTGTCTTTTTCCAGAATGTAATACGGAATGTTATTTTCTTCTAAATAACGTGGTAATACATCTTCCGGGAAGCCTGGCTGTTTCTGATCCAGATTCACCGCCACGACATCAAAGTTGATCGGTGCGATACGCTTGAACTGCAACATGATATCTAACAGGGTGTAACTGTCTTTACCACCTGAAATACACACCATGACCTTATCGCCTTCTTCAATCATTTTGAAGTCACGAATGGCATGTCCGACCTGGCGACGCAGCTTCTTTAACAAACGATAGTAGGCTGAGCTTGTTGGCAGTTCAGGTTTGAAATTAAATCCTTGTTCGGACTCAACTGGCGAGTACATAGACGAGATTCACCCATAAATAAAAATACCGCGCAATTTTAGCCGATTCAGGCCCGCATCGCATCAAAAGAATTTATTTTCATGCAAATGTCATATTAGTTTCATTTTCATGTTTTATTTAGATTGATATATTGAACGTTTCAGTTCAATTAATCAGCAAGATGCCTAGTTTTTGGACTTTTCCACAGTTGTCCACAAAAGCTGTGGATAACTTTGTGGATTGAAACGCACTTGACAAGTTCTTCGTCTCAAAAGATAAGGCTTTTCTTTGAATTGATCACTTTTTAACCAATTTAATTATTAATAAAAATCAACTAGTTAAACCTGTCAACCCTAAGGTTTTAAATTAAATCATATTTTTTTTTCTAACTCTAAAATGTAAAAAATGGCTTGCACTTACAAACTCGTTTATAAATGCAGCGTACAAGTCTTTCTATTCCGTAATTTTTTGTTAAACTCATCATTAAATTTTTCTCGATTGTGTTTACCTAATATAAACAATGAAAATAAATTTGCGTGTTTTGGGGTGTCATGGGATCAGTGCTGTGCTATTGGCGAGTTGTTGCCAGTTGGTCTATGCCGGTCAAACCATTTATCAGTTGCGCGATAGCAATGGCAGCACCTTATTAACCAATAAGAAAAGTCGCTATAACCATCTTCAGGTTGAAAAGAAGACCTATTATCCAGACAGTAATATTCATAGTTATAGCAATTGGGGTTCCAGTGAAGCTTCGGTCTTGCCGAGCTATAGTAGAAATAAAAATGCTTATGATTCGATTATTCGCCAGGCAGCGCAAACCTATGGTGTCTCTGAAGGCCTGATCAAAGCCGTGATGCATACCGAGTCCGGTTTTAATGTACAGGCTCGCTCTCCAGTCGGTGCACAAGGCCTGATGCAACTCATGCCGGCGACAGCACGTCGTTTTAATGTCAGCAATGCCTATGACCCGCAGCAGAATATTATGGCCGGGGCCAAATATCTGGCCTGGTTATTGAAACGCTTTAATGGCAATACCACCTTGGCACTGGCAGGTTATAATGCCGGCGAAGGCAATGTGGCCAAATATAAGGGGGTGCCACCTTTTCGTGAAACTCAGGACTATGTCCGCCGTGTCAGCAGCCGTTATCAGAACTTGTACGCACAGGGACTGGGTAGCACCAGTGGTACATATACCGCTTCCTCTGATACTGGTCGTGTCATTGCCAGCTCTGCCAATTATTCAACTGAAACCACGACGGCGTCCAATGTTCAGGCGGCAAAATATCAGCGTCAGATCATTGCACGAGCAGATGGTAGCTTCACTGATGCACCGATGGGTTCTTATGCCAATGCCAATGCGACAGCATCTGCAAAAATATATTTAAGTGAGTAATTTTGAAACAGCTTTGTTTTTAAAGACCTATCTTTCAATATGGACAAAAAACATACTGTCTTTTTGTAGCGAATTGCTATTTTTTTCTTGAAATCTTATCGATTTCACCTCATATTGATTTCAATGATTTACATTCAATAATCAGATTATTTTTCTGTAATAAGAGGATTTCTCAATGATGCGGATTGGTTTGTTCTTGCTAACCAACCTCGCGGTACTGGTTGTAGCTGGCATTATCTTGTCACTCTTCGGTGTCGGTAGTTACCATGGCGCAGGTGGCTTGAATCTAGGCAACCTGTTGGTCATCTGTTTCGTGTTCGGTATGGTTGGCTCAATGATTTCCCTGTTCATGTCTAAATGGATGGCGAAAAAGACCACGGGTACTGAACTTATTGACCCGAATGCACCTCGTAACCAAGCTGAAGCCTGGTTGCTCCATGAAGTTGCACAACTTTCTCAGCGTGCAGGCATTAAAATGCCGGAAGTGGGTATTTTCCCATCTTATCAATCCAATGCCTTTGCCACTGGCTGGAATAAAAACGATGCTTTAGTAGCCGTATCGACTGGCCTGCTGGAGCGTATGAACAAAGACGAGCTTCGTGCAGTATTGGCGCATGAGATTGGTCACGTCGCCAATGGTGATATGGTCACTCTGGCACTGATTCAGGGTGTTGTGAACGCCTTCGTCATGTTCTTCGCACGTGTTGCGGGTGATTTTATTGACCGTAACGTTTTTGGTCGTGAAGAAGGTGAAGCACCGGGTATTGCCTATTTTGTAATTACCATCGTACTGGATATCATATTCGGTATTCTGGCGTCGTCGATTGTGATGTGGTTCTCCCGTCAGCGTGAGTATCGTGCCGATGAAGCCGGTGCGCGCTTGGCAGGTAAACAGGCTATGATTTCAGCATTATTGCGCTTACAGGCAGAGTCTGAAATGCCAGATGCCATGCCGAAAGAAATGAAAGCATTTGCGATTTCTGCGGGTAAAGAAGAAGGCTTTAGCCTTGCTGCCTTGTTCCAGACGCATCCAAGCATCGAACAACGTGTTGCTGCACTACAACAGCTTGATTGTGCTTAAGTAATACTATTCATTGATTGAAAAAAGCCTGCACTTGCAGGCTTTTTTATTGGATTCAATTATTCATTATTTATATAGGCCGTTATGCGCTAATCCACTGATACAACGCCATCGCACCCCACCCAATCGCAAAAACAAATAGAATCAGGAACAAGGCGCCTAAAATATCCGGGATATGAATCCAGATCCAGGCCACTACAGGATTGCGCCAAAATGCAGATTGCTGCTGTTTGCGTTCCAGGCTTTCATGCAAAAAAGGGTGTACCACATGTCGATCACTGTGAATCTGATATTCTTCGCGAATATGAACATGCACCACATCAAGCGCCTTGCGACTGGGACGAATAAAAATATCAAAAATGGTGCCTGCCACTGGAATAAATCCAACCACTGCATCCATCACCGCCAGTTTCATGACCGGATTCAGCTTGGCACTCGGCACCCCAATCTGTTTGGCCTTATGAATGGCATAACAGGTCAATACAAAACCGGCGATATCTCCAGCGACCGGAATCGTACTCAGCGCGGCATCTGCCCCTACCCCTTGCTTGGTAAATGGAATACGTACCACTGAATCCATCATGTTGGCAAACTTGGCCAGATCACGTTCCAGACGAATGACCTCTTGTTGACTCAGTTTTGTTTTTTGTCCAGGCTCAGGCATATGTGATTCCAAAAATAGGACTGACTTTCATCAGCATAAATTATTTTGAGACCAAAGTTGTAGCAATCTGTGAATTAAAACAATAATTTGGAAGCAACAAATAGATAAATAATCACACCGGTGGCATCACAAATAGAGGTCACCAAAGGTGCAGAGGCACTGGCCGGATCCATCTTAAACTTGTTCAGAATAAAAGGCAGACTCATGCCAATCAGGCAGCCCATCAGCACAATGCCGAGCATACTGATCGCTAGAACCACAGCCACCATGATATCCCCTCGGACATAACCCAACACCGAGACAGCCAGTGCCATGGTGCCACCCAGACACAACGCCACCAAGGTTTCCCGGCTGAGCAGGCTAAACCAGTCTCTAAATTCTACATCACCGGTGGCCAAAGCACGCACCATCAAGGTCGCCGACTGCGAGCCGGCATTACCGCCACTGCCCACCAGCAATGGCAGGAAAAAAACCAGAACAATATGCGCGGCAATGGTCTCTTCATAATGTGCAATGCCAATGCCGGACAATAGACTGCCAAAGACCAGAATCACCAGCCAAGATACACGCTTCTGATACAGTGTAAAAATAGGCGCAGTTTTTAAACTTAATTCAGTTAAAGGCTCAACCGCCCCTGACTTTAAAATATCCTCGGTGGTTTCGGCTTCCATGATGTCCATGGCATCATCATAAGTGACAATTCCAAGAATTTTTTTATGCTCATCGACAATCGGCAAAGCCATAAAATCATAATAGGTTAAAGTTTTTGCAACATCTTCTTGGTCATCCCCAATCTTGGCGTAAATCACATCTCTTTGCATGATTTCGGCAATGCTGGTTTCAGGACTGGCCTGAATCATCTGCCTTAAAGAGACTACCCCGATCAGCTGGTCCTGCTCATCAACAATATAAATCAGATACAGGGTTTCCTGATCTGCGGCCACCACACGCAACATTTGGATAGCGTCATGAATCGACAGATCCTGATGCAAAGAAACAAAACTGGAGCTCATCAGCGCACCAGCAGTCCCTTCAGGATAAATCGCCAGATCTTTTAGGGTTTGCCGACTCGCTTCGGACAATTTTGCCATGAGCTGCTGCTGCAGCTGTGGAGAACATCGTTTATAAACATCGACAAAGTTGTCCGAATCGAGCGCATTTAAAATCGCAATAATCTGTGCGACCGGTAATTGCTCAGCCAGACTGACTTGTTGGCTGAGTGGCATAAACTCGAATACCCGGCTCGGTTCTTTGAGTTCCTGAAAAATCCGGATCTGTTCTTCTAACTTCAAACCTTTTAAAATACTGGCCTGATCGGCGACATTCAGATCATTTAATAAGCCAATCGCCATAGCATGGTGTTCAGAACGGATCTGTTGTTGAATATGCTGTATTTTTTCTGAAATTTTCGGCATAGGCAGTCCATGGCTATAAGCGCAAAGGCGTGGATTTTAGCATCATCCTCCGAACATTACCCCTGCTCTCAGTGCATCTAAATCATCACAGCCGGATTGAGTCAGGCTATTGATTGTTTTTCTGAGCGCACGATCATGAATCAACCGGTTCTTTTTTAGCCATTAAACTTCGAATCATCACATACATAAAGGGAATAAAAATTAGCACCAGCACGGTTCCAAAAATTACGCCGCCGAATACACTGACACCAATTTCCTGACGGCTTACCGCACCTGCTCCCGTGGCAAAGACCAGAGGTAAAATCCCGGCGCCAAAAGCCAAGGAAGTCATCAGGATCGGACGCAGACGCAAGGACGCACCTTCTAATGCTGCCTCCACCACCGATTTGCCCTGTTGCTGTGCCAGCGAAGCAAATTCCACAATCAGAATGGCATTCTTACAGGACAAGCCAATGGTGGTCAGCAAGGCAATCTGAAAATAGATATCATTCGGGAAGCCAGCCAAATAACTGAAAATAATATTGCCGCCAATACCAAGAGGAATTGCTGACATCACTGCAGTAGGAATACTCCAGCTTTCATACAATGCGGCCAGACACAGGAAAATAAAACCTATCGAAATCAGATACAGCCAGATGGCCTGATTATTGGACTGTTTTTCTTCAAAGGATAAACCGCTCCAGACCACATCTACGCCGTCCTGTTCAGCAATCAGCGCCTCTACATCCTGCATGGCCTGACCGGAGCTGCTGCCTTGAGCCCGATCCGCTTCCATCTGTAGTGCGGTATAGCCCATGAAACGGTTGACCACTTCCGGACCACCACTCCAGTCCACTTGCGAGAAGTTACTAAAAGGCACCATTTGATTCTGGTCATTACGGACATGCCATTGTGCCAGATCTTCCGGCTTGGAACGAAATTCGGCATCGCCCTGCATGATCACCCGTTTAATCCGGCCGCGATCAATAAAGTCATTGATATAACTGCCACCCCAAGCGCTAGATAAGGTGCTGTTAATTGCCGTTTGGGTCAGACCATTGGCCATGGCCTGTTTTTGGTCAATATTGACGCGTAGTTCGGCTTTTTCAGGATTAGAACGTTTACCCAGATTTTCAAAGCTTGCATAATTGCCAGCCTGAGCTTCCAGTGCCTGAAATTGCTGTTCCAGATACTGCCGGCCATTACCATTGATATCCCGAATCCAGAAATCCAGACCATCGGTTTGTCCCAGACCATTGACTGACGCGGGCATGGATACGTTGATTTGTGCATTAGGGTTACTTTGAAAATGCTTCAAAGCCCGTTCACGAATCGCGGGTGCGGTATTGTCCTGACCGGAACGTTCATTCCAGTGTTTTAATGCCACAAAACCGGTGGCCAGATTCTGGCCAGTTCCCGAGAAATTGCGGCCATAACGAATCATCACCAGGCTGACATTGGCCTGTTCCTGATCCAGAAAATATTTACGAACCTCTTCTCCGACCTGAATGGTATTTTTCATCGGAGCACCTTCCTGCACTTTGATTTGCAGGCTTAAAATCCCCTGATCTTCACTCGGCAAAAAACTGGTTGGCAAAGCACGGTAAAACAGTGCAAAGACACAGATCAAGCCGGCAAAAAGCAGTAAACAAATGGCCTGATGCTGAATCGTGACTTTGGAAAGATGCAGATAACGATGCTTTAAATGATCCAGCTTCTGGTTAAACCATGCCGCCCATTTTGCCGGTTTCGGATTCGGTTTCAGAATGAGCGCACACAGTGCTGGGGTTAGAATCAAGGCCACCAATAAGGATAAGGACATGGCCGCAACCAAAGTGATGGAGAACTGTCGGTAGATCACCCCGGTAGAACCGCCAAAGAACGCCATCGGAATAAAGACTGCGGTTAGAACTAAGGTAATTCCGACCAATGCCCCACTAATTTCCTGCATGGACTCTAACGCCGCCTCTTTGGCAGACAAATGCTGTTCATGCATCAGCCGTTCCACGTTTTCTACCACCACAATCGCATCATCAACCAATAGACCAATGGCCAGAACCAAAGCGAATAAGGTCAAGGTGTTGATACTCATGCCCAGTGCATACAGCACTGCCATGGTTCCCAAAATCACCACCGGCACCGTTACGGTAGGAATCAAGGTGGCACGCCAGTTCTGCAAGAAAATGAACATCACCATGATAACCAGAATGATCGCTTCGATCAGGGTTTTGACCACCTCTTTAATCGACTCTTGTACAAAGGGCGTATTGTCTCGTGGGTAGGCAATTTTATAGCCTTCGGGCAATTGCTGGGAAATACGGGCAACTTCAGCTTTAATCAAGTTTGAGGTGGCAATGGCATTGGCACCTGAGGCCAGAGAAATCCCAAGACCTGCCGAAGGATAACCATTGTTGGTGCTATAAGACTGATAACTTTCAGCACCAAGTTCGACCCGTGCAATATCTTTTAAATAAATAAAACTACCGGCACGATCCGATTTGACAATAATATTCTGGAATTCTTCAACGGTTTTTAGACGGGAACCCGAGGTGACTTTAGCATTCAGGTATTGTTCATCCACTGCCGGAAAATCCCCAATCGCGCCCGCAGCCACCTGAGTATTCTGAGCTTCAATGGCGGCACGAACATCGCTTGGCATCAGCTTATACTGTTTGAGTTTTCCTGGATCCAGCCAGATCCGCATCGCATATTGAGAACCAAAAACATCGACTTCACCAATGCCTTCAATCCGGGAAATGTCCTGCTCCAGATGTGTCATCAAGTAATCAGAAAGTTCAATATTGTTACTGCGGCCGGACTCATCATACAGGCTGATCACCATATGGGTATCGCCGAGAGATTTAAACACGTTAACGCCCTGGCGTTGGACATCTTCCGGTAAACGGTTCAATACCCCATTAATCGCATTTTGTACCTGAACCTGTGCTGTATCGGGGTCGGTACCATTTTCAAAGCTGATGCTGACCCGGCTGCGCCCTGAAGAATCACTACTCGAACTAAAATACAGTAAATGGTCAATCCCTTTAATCTGCTGCTCCAGCACCTGGGTCACGCTTTCTTCCACAGTTTCCGCAGAAGCGCCACTATAGGTTGCTGCCACCGTTATCCGTGGCGGGGCAATATCCGGATAACGTTCCACTGGCAGGTTCATCACTGCGAACAGGCCAATCGCCATCACGACAATCGCCAATACCCCAGCAAAGATCGGGCGGTGGATAAAAAATTTAGACAGCATAAGTCCGAGTCACTTTTTAATTAAATAGGGATGAATTTAGACCAAATACGAGCAAGCTATATCTAAGTATTCAGTGACATAGCAGTAAAATGCAAGAATTAAACACATAATAACTGTGATAAAAACCAATCATGGAGAAATTATGGATGATCTTACTTGAATACTTTCTTGAGGTTGCCATTTCCTATTTATTAATAGCATTTTTCCAAATAAAAAACCCTGCAGATGCAGGGTTTTTTGGTGAATCAATTCAGCAGATTAAGCACTGAACTGGTTCATTGTGTTTTTAGCGTCATCACCAGCTTTCAATGCATTGTCACCAGCGAAGATTTCTTTGTGGTCATCACCGATGTCAGAACCAGCCATTGCCTGGTGTTTAACACATGCGATACCGCCGCGGATTTCTTTACGTTGTACGCCAGCAACATAAGCCAACATGCCTTCAGAACCGAAGTAACCTTGAGCAAGTTCATGCGTAGAAAGTGCAGCTGTGTGGTAAGTCGGAAGTGTGATCAAGTGATGGAACACACCCGCTTCACGCGCAGCATCTGCTTGGAAGGTACGAACTTTTTCGTCAGCTTCAGCAGCCAGTTCAGTTGCATCGTACTCAGCGCTCATTAACTTAGCACGGTCGTAAGCAGAAACGTCTTTACCTTCAGCAACCCAACGGTCATACGCTTGTTGACGGAAGTTAAGCGTCCAGTTGAATGAAGGTGAGTTGTTGTATACAAGTTTCGCATTTGGAACTGTTTCTTTCACACGGTTTACCATGTGAGCGATTTCAGCAACGTTTGGTGTCGCAGTTTCGATCCAAAGAAGATCAGCACCATTTTGCAAGCTGGTTACACAGTCAAGTACAACGCGGTCAATTTGCGTGCCTTCACGGAACTGGTACAAGCCAGAAGCAAGACGTTTAGGACGGTGAAGTTTGCCATCACGTTTGATCAGGATTTCATCTTCTTGTGCATCAGCGATATCAATTTCAGATGTTTCCAAGTAGCTGATATATTGAGAAGCGATGTCGCCTGGCTCTTTAACCACTGGGATTTTTTGAGTCAGGTCAGCGCCTTCAGAGTCAGTACGTGCAACGATGATACCGTCGTCAAGACCCATTTCAAGGAATGCATAGCGAAGTGCGTGGATTTTCGCGATGAAGTCTTCGTGTGGCACAGTTACTTTACCAGCTTGGTGACCACATTGTTTCGCGTCAGACACCTGGTTTTCGATTTGTAGTGCACATGCACCCGCTTCGATCATTTTCTTAGCTAAAAGATAAGTCGCTTCTTCGTTACCGAAACCCGCATCGATGTCCGCAATAATTGGCACAACGTGAGTCTGGAAGTTGTCGATTTGTGAAGTCAATTCAGCTGCTTTAGCAGTATCGCCTGCTTCTTGTGCTTTTTTAAGTGCACGGAACAAGTCGTTCAATTCTTTCGCGTCAGCTTGACGTAAGAATGTGTAGATTTCTTCGATCAATGCAGGAACAGAAGTTTTTTCGTGCATTGATTGGTCAGGAAGTGGACCAAATTCTGAACGAAGTGCTGCAACCATCCAACCAGAAAGGTAAATGTAGCGACGTTCAGTCGTACCGAAGTATTTTTTGTTGGCAATCATTTTTTGTTGTGCGATGAAACCATGCCAGCAACCTAATGATTGAGTGTATTTGCTAGAGTCTGCATCATAAGCAGCCATATCACGACGCATAATTGCCGCGGTATATTTCGCAATGTCTAAACCAGTTTTGAAACGGTTTTGGATTTGCATACGCGCAGCATCTTCAGGACTGATGTCTGCCCAAGTGTTACCGAATTTCGCTTTCAATTCGCGGATTGCATCAATCGCTGTTTGGTATGTAGTCATGATATTTTCCTGTAATAATATTAGGATTTTTCTGCAACGAACCGTTCAAATCACACCCTCAGTAACTTGTTTAGATTTTCGCCGGTCCGTTGGGATAGCTAAAGATTAGTGGGCTTATGAAAATTAATCCAATAGTCTGCAAGAATCTTCAGTATTTATTTAAAAAATGAGTAGATGAAAGTCTTAGTATAATCCTGTGATGTTAAAATAAGATATTGTTTTATTTTATATTTTACTAAAATAAAATTGATCGTTTTTCCTTCAGACTGCTTAAAAATACTTCATTAGACTTAAGTCTGGGCTTGGCTCAAATCCACTTTTATTAAAAAATAATCATGATTTTGAATTATTTCTTAGGCTGAAGCATTTATCAAGATAGCACACTTTTCACGCAATTATTCACGCAATTACAGCTGTATTTTTAAAGTTTAAAGCTTGGCTATGGAGCTGTTGATCTGCATACATAAAAATACTGAAATTTTGCTTAGCCCGTGCTTCTACTCAGTCGAATAAAATCATTAATCATTCAGCTTAAACCTGCATCAATTCCCTAGATTTTATCTGCTTTCTCATGGCTTTTTTTTCATCAGCGCTTTACACAAAGCCCGGCAGTTATGGCATAATCAGCATAATTTCTTGTATTTATTCTCGGTATTTCTTTTATGAATCTGGAGCGGGTCGATCTCAATCTATTAATTTATCTTGATGTACTTCTTCGCGAAAAAAATGTCACCCGTGCAGCCGAACAATTGGGCGTTACCCAGCCTGCCATGAGTAATATTTTACGCCGATTACGCAATTTATTTAATGATCCTCTCCTGATCCGTTCTTCTGAAGGCATGACACCAACAGAACGTGCACTTGAGTTACAGCCACGTATCCGGGATGCGCTGGCTGACTTGTCCATGATTCTGGAACCGCGTACCGAGTTCCGTCCTTATACGTCAAATCGTGTCTTCCGGATTATGACCTCGGATTATGCCGAAGCGACACTGGTTCCTCGGCTGGTCAAAGCCTTACGTTCAGAAGCACCGAACGTGGTCTTGGACTTTCTAACCCCGAGTGATGTGTCTTATCGTGACATGGAACAAGGCAAAGTTGATCTGGCGATTAACCGTTTTAATGAAATACCGCAAAGTTTTCATCAGGTTCTGGTCTGGCGTGACAGTTTTTCCTGTTTATTAAACAATAAACACCCCGCTGCAACCAACCTGAACTTAAAAAGCTATCTGGATGCACAGCATATCTGGGTCTCTAAAACCGGTATGGGTGTGGGCTTCGGGGTCAACCCGGAGAAACAGGCCGGTTTAGGCTGGATCGATCAGGCTTTGGAACGTATTGGCCAGAAACGTAAAATCTCGGTCTTTACCCGTCATTATCAAATGCCAGGTTTATTGGCCTCCAATGTCGATCTGGTGGCAACCCTGCCTTCACGGATCGCACGCCTGCAAGCCAAGAATCATAATTTAATTCTGAAAGATCCACCATTTTATATTCCCGAATTTGAACTCAAAATGGCATGGTGCCCTCTATTGCATCATCACCCTGCACATCGCTGGTTACGTCAGCTGATTTTGTATGTTGCGCGTCAAATGATTGAAGAAGAAAATCGTGAATTCCTGAGCAATAACTCTCAATTTTCACACTATTAAACTCAAATTCTTCTAAATTCTTATTTTTTAAGATTATACTTTGAAGGCTTGAGAGGTAGTTTTTACACCTCAAGCCTTTTTTTGTGTTAAAAATATCCCAAGATACTATTCATCCACAGGTGGATTTGTGAGCCTCTTACAAAATATCGTGATTATCTTAATACTCATCGCGGGGGCCGGTTTTTTATCTTTAACAGAAATCGCCCTCGCAGGTGCCCGTAAAGTCAAACTGAAAATTCTGGCTGAATCGGGTGAACATCGCGCTCAAAAAGTTTTAGATCTACAAGAAAATTCTGCTGACTTCTTTGCAGCCTCTCAAATCGGTTTAAATGCAGTCGCCATTCTTGGCGGTATTTTAGGTGAAGGAGCCTTCCGTCCTTATATTTTTAATTTTGTTTCCCGCTTTTACCAGGGTCCGTGGGCTGAAAACATTAGCTTTGCACTTTCCTTCACTGTCGTCACTTCTTTATTTATTTTATTTGCAGACTTGATGCCGAAACGTCTGGCCATGATTGCGCCAGAAAAGATCGCAGTCTCGGTCATTGAACCCATTCAGATTTTCATTAAAGTCTGTAAGCCTTTGGCCTGGCTCATTAATGTTATTGCCAACATGCTGTTCCGTCTGTTTAAAGTGAATACCATTCGTGATGATAATATTACCTTTGATGATATTTCCGCAGTGATGGATGCAGGTGCACAGGCTGGCGTACTGCAAAAACAGGAACATCATTTCATTGAAAATGTATTCGAGCTGGAAGAGCGTAATGTACCTTCGAGTATGACTACCCGTGAGAATGTGGTGTTCTTTACCTTAAATGAACCAGAAGAAAGTATTCGGCAAAAGCTGGCGGAATATCCCTATTCCAAGTTTCTGGTGTGTAGCAATGACATCGACAGTGTGATTGGCTATGTCGATGCCAAAGATATTCTGGTGCGGATTCTGAATAACCAGTCGCTGCTACAGTTAAATGAAAATACCATCCGTAATGTCCTGACCATTCCGGATACTTTAACTTTATCGGAAGTTCTGGACCGTTTTCGCTCGACCAAGGAAAAATTTGCCGTCGTCATTAATGAATATGCGCTGGTGGTTGGGGTGATTACCCTCTCCGACATTATGATTACTGTAATGGGCGACTGGGTGACACCAATTGAAGCCGATCAGCAAATTATTAAGCGTGACAATAATTCCTGGTTGATTGAAGGCAGCACGCCAATTGAAGACATGAAACATGCGCTTGAAATCGACTCAATGCCAGATGAGGAAAATTACGAAACACTGGCTGGTTTTATGATGTTCAAGCTGCGTAAAATTCCGCGTCCTGCCGATACCGTCATTCATGCCGGTTATAAATTTGAAGTCGTCGATGTCGATCATTTCAAGATTGACCAGTTGCTGGTGACTCGGATCATTGAAATCAATCCATTAATTCAGGAAGAATTAGAATAATCTGATTCTTCCTCTATTTTAAAATAAAAATCATAAGGATAGAGTGATGTCCATTTCTGCGCTGTTGGCTTGTTTTAGTTTTTATTCAGGACTGTATTTAATCTATTTCTTTTTTGCTCAACAACAAAATCCGCTGTTCTTGTTTTTAGCGATCATTTTATTGATTTTTGCTTGCATCATTACCCCTTATGGTTACCAGCGTCACCGTGGCCATTATGACCGAACCATGAGTTGGGGACAGTATTTGGCCATACCTTTGATTTTATGGGGACGACTATTTATCGTTCCTATCAGTTTTATTTTAAGTTTGTTTTATTCAAACCAGTAAATTCAATCATAAAAAAGCACCTAACGGTGCTTTTTTACATCTATTGAGGTGCTTAGATCTTTGTTAACAATGCATCTAAAACAGCTTGATAGTGAATCTGGATATCATCTTCTAGAATCTTGTAAGCATTGTCGAACTGCACCATAGGCCAGCCTTCTTTCCAGAATGGAAAAATATTATGCAGGTCATGGGTAACAATCGCATCTTCACGCAGAATCGCTTGTGCAATCTGGGACAGCACTTGTGCCGTTTCAGCGCCATCAATCGCCATATAGTCGATTCCGCGCGCTTTTAAAATACGGACGCGGTCTTTTTTATAACGGATTTTTTTGATTTGTGCCGTATTCAGGCCCAAAGCCAAAGATACCGCTTCGACAAATTTGTCTTCAAATGACTGATTCAATGCCACTAACGCTTCTTTATGCGCTTCCTGACGACCAGCTTTACCACCCTGACGAATCACTTCTTTCGCCTCAGTATTTAGTTCATCCTTTTTCATGCTTTGCAGGATGTCTAAAATTTCGATGTCGCTTAACGCCTCAGGAGATTGATCAGTCATAAACTGTCCTTAAAAAAATAAATCTTGAATCGGCTATTTTCGCATAATTCGTGGCTAAAAAACTAAAATCTTCGTGATTAAAGCAATGATAAGCGCTGAAAATGGATTTGTCCTGTGATTCTGCGTCAAATCGACTATAGTGCCTGTGTCTATTTCTGAATCAATCTCTGGATGATGCCCACTACCCAAGTGACTTTGTTGCTGCAGCAACTTCAACAACAGTATCCGACTGCATTTAAAGGCAATTACCTGTTCTATAGCCAGATCAAAATCCGTGGGATCTGGGATAAAGCCAAGCTTTTGATTCCCTGGGTCTTGGCAGCCATGATTTTTATTCCCGTCAGTTTGATGTTCGGTGACGTCATAAAGCAATCTTTTGTGCAAGTGAGCGAATTTCAGGCGCAAAGTTATGCCATTTTGGCGATACTGTTGTTCCTGATGTTGAGTCTCACCTTAATTCTGCAACAGGTTCAGCATTCTTCTTATTCGCTATATCAGTTATTACGCCATACCCCAATCAAGATGGCTGTGGTGATTATACTACAAACCTTAAATCTGTTTTTTGTACAAAGTAGCCTGCTGATGTGGAGTTTATTCTTTTTTGGAGTCAGCTTTGGCTTTATCCGTTTTTATCGGGAAAACTTGTTCCGGGAAAACAGCCAAAATACTGAACATTATCAGTTGCAACAATTACGTAGAATCTGCTTCTGGGCTTATAAACAGACCTGTATGCTTCGACTAAAATTACGTTTTTGTTCAAACAATCATCCTCAGCATGCCGAACTAAAACAGCAATTAAATCACTATGCCGAGTTATATATCCAACTGCTGAAACATGAGCATCAATACTGTAAAACCATCAAGCATCTGGATGTCGACAGTTATCTGGACGAGAACTCATAGTTCGCTCTATTATTTTGATTAGCCATCTTGAATATTTCTAATAAGGGGCCTTAAAAACAGATTGATCTGCTAATTTTTTAGAGAGAAGCCACGGAATTGCTTGAAAAGAAAGCAATCATTTAGAAATGTGCTTGCCAAGCTTTATTTCGTCCTCTATTATTGCGCACATGCCCGAGTGGTGAAATCGGTAGACACAGGGGATTTAAAATCCCCCGCCCACAAAGCGTGCCAGTTCGAGTCTGGCCTCGGGCACCATTTTAATCTTTATTAAAATGGTGCAATAGAAAACCCAGCATTAGGCTGGTTTTTTTGTGCCTGAATTTTATTCTTTTAGCGCGAAATCCTCATGTCAGAATTAAAATACTTCGATCTCGCCACATTACAATTACGCCATCCAGACGCTTTTTTCCTGAAGCTGCGTTATAGCCGCTTCAAATTTAATGCCCTGCAAAATCTCCAGTTTGTGATCGCGATTAATTTACTGTCTCTTTTAATCTGCGTGGCCTGTAGCATCAGCTCAGTACTTCTGGAATATTATTTTTTCAAGAATGCCACGATCGCCTTTAATGTCACCTTGATCATGTTAATGGCCCTGCTTTATCCCTATATCTGGTATGCACAATATCAGGCACAATTCAGCTCCAAAGCCTATAGTCAGCGTTTGCAGAACTGTCTGTATCTGCAAATTCCGATTTTTCTGGTTTTATTGCTGAATCTGTATGTAATTCATTCAGATATGCTGGTGATCATCAGCATGATCATTTTAGCGCTTTCCTCTTTTGGCGCTGTCACCTTAGAACCTTTATTTAAAAGTTCTTGTAGTGCAATTGATCAGATCAAACTGCAAAAACTGCGGCAGCTGGCCTTTTGGGCCTATCAACAGTCCAGATCCAAAACACCGCAACCGATTCAGGACCAGTCAAATCTGCAAGCTTATTACCAGAATCTTTATCAGCAATGCATGCATGAAGAGCAAAAATTACTCAGCTCGATTCGCTTTAAAAGTTTTAAAGACTATTTCTACAAATAATAAAAAACCCTGCAGTAGCAGGGTTTTATCGATCACCATTCACGATTGGTAATCAGCTCTTCCATTTCAATCTCGAACAACCCGTGCTCTTGCACCACCATCATCATGGCTTCGGCAATATAATCTGCAGCGGTATCATCCAGAGATGAATCCAGATCTTCAAACTGCGGTTTCATGGCATTAATATCAGCAACGGTCAGATGGGCAAGCTGGTAAATTTCTTGATCTGAAAAAGCTGATTTAGCGACTTTTTGGGCAAAATGTTCGATGTGCTGTTTGATTTCAGCAACCAGAATATCGGGATAATACGCATCATCGAACATGGGGAGAAGTAAATCTGCAAACATTACAGGCACTCTAAAAGATGACAATTTAATCTAAGCGTGCCTATATAGCACATTGTTGCCTGAAAGCCAAACAACATTGCCAGATGCTTACTCTCCCGCCATCAATGTCTACGCCATCTGCATGGCTTGCCAGACTCTAATCGCATCCGCTGTCGCTTTCACATCATGTGCCCGTACCATACAGGCGCCCTGCTGAATACTGAGCAAATGTGCTGTTGCCGAACCCACCGCACGCGCCTGTGGTTCTGCGCCATCTAAGACAGCCCCAATAAAGCGTTTACGTGATAAGGCAGATAAAATCGGATAACCCATTTCTGTCAATTTATAAAATTCTTGAAGCAGCTTGAGATTTTGCTGAGCATTCTTGGCAAAACCAAACCCCGGATCAATCATGATATTTTCGGCTTTTACTCCTACATCCAAGGCATCCTGAACACGTTGAGATAGTTCGCCAATCACCTCGGTAGTGACATCCTCATATTGATCCAGATTGTTCATGGTGGTCGGCTCACCACGCATATGCATAATGATTACCGGAATATTTAATTCAGCGGCCGTTACTAAGGCATTGGGGCGGGTCAACGCACGGACGTCATTCCAGATATGCGCTCCGGCCTGAACCGCTGCACGAATCACTTCTGGTTGTGAAGTATCAATCGAGAGAACAACATCATGTTTTGCTAAGGCTTCAACCACAGGCACCACGCGGCGGATCTCTTCCTCTACGTCTACCACAGCGGCACCCGGACGGGTCGATTCCCCGCCGATATCAATTACGGTCGCACCTTCAGCCATCATCTCCAGCGCACGTGCAACTGCATCTTCTTTTTGATTATGCCGACCACCATCACTAAATGAGTCGGGGGTGACATTGAGAATTCCCATCACATGCGGCTGAGATAAGTCCAGTTTTAACTCACCAAATGTCCATACATGTGGTCGTAAAGGCATCAGCTGCATGTTTCCATTCTCGTTCACAATAATTCGAATATTGTCTTATGGATAGAGCAATAAAGCAAAGCTCGATAAGACATTTGCCCATTAGTTTTGAGTTAAATATAGCATTCAGAAAATTATCATAAAAATGACTGACATAAAAAAACCACCCGAAGGTGATTTTTTATTTAACTTAGTTGGCTGGCAATGGCGGTGGCGTTAACGGGCCATCATCTGGGGTTACATCAATCACAGGATTTTCTGCAACATAGACTTTTGGCGGTTGAGGCTCACGACCTTCCATAATGTCACGGATTTGATCACGATCAATAGTTTCCCATTCCATCAAGGCTTTGACCATCGCATGGGCAACATCTTTTTTACTTTCCAAGATATCGCGTGCGACTTTATATTGCTCATCCAGAATACGACGGATTTCACGATCGACTTCTAACTGGGTCGTTTCAGAAATACTGCGACTGCCAATACTACCCATAAACGATTGCTGTGCATCTTCTTCATAGACCATGACGCCCATTTTGTCAGACATACCGTATTTGGTCACCATCGCACGTGCCATTTTAGTTGCACGTTCGAAGTCGTTTGAAGCACCTGTCGACATTTGGTTAATGAAGACTTCTTCTGCAATACGACCACCAAACAAAATCGAAAGTTCATTCAACATTTTGTCTTTATAATGGCTGGTTTGGTCAAATTCAGGTAGCTGCCAGGTCACGCCCAATGCCCAGCCACGCGGCATAATGGTGACTTTATGCACAGGGTCTGTACCCGGCAAACTTTCAGCAACAATCGCATGACCTGCTTCATGATAAGCCGTCGCACGACGCTCTTCATCACGAAGTACCATCGATTTACGCTCAGGACCCATATAAAGCTTGTCTTTTGCATCTTCAAAGTCATGCATATCGACAGTATTCTTGTTACGGCGTGCAGCAAATAAAGCAGCTTCATTCACTAGGTTGGCCAATTGCGCACCCGAGAAGCCCGGTGTACCACGTGCAAGTACTTTAACATCGACCCCTGTGACTGAAGGCAATTTTTTCAAATGCACATTCAGGATTTGTTCACGACCCTTAATGTCTGGCAAACCAACCACAACTTGACGGTCAAAACGGCCTGGACGAAGTAATGCTTTATCCAGTACATCTGCACGGTTGGTTGCAGCAATCACGATAATGCCTTCATTGCCTTCAAAGCCGTCCATTTCCACCAGCATCTGGTTCAGCGTCTGCTCACGTTCATCGTGACCACCACCCGTACCTGAACCACGGTGACGACCGACTGCATCAATCTCATCAATAAAGATGATACATGGTGCATGACGTTTTGCCTGTTCGAACATGTCACGCACACGCGATGCACCAACACCCACAAACATTTCCACGAAGTCAGAACCTGAAATACTAAAGAATGGCACTTTAGCTTCACCGGCAATGGCTTTGGCAAGCAAGGTTTTACCTGTACCTGGAGGACCGACCATCAAAACACCACGTGGAATACTTGCACCGAGACGTTTAAATTTCGTTGGGTCTTTCAGGAAGTCGACAATTTCAACCACTTCTTGCTTGGCTTCATCACAACCGGCAACATCGACGAAAGTGACTTTAATCTGGTCTTCAGACAACATTTTGGCTTTAGACTTACCAAAACTCATTGGGCCGTTTTTACCACCTGCACCGCCACCCATGTTGCGCATAAAGAACATGAATAACAAAATGATTAAAAGCACAGGGAAACTTGCAATAAGCAACTGCATGAGCAAGCCTTGACGTTGTGGTGCTTCACCTTCGACCACAACATTATTTTTAATGAGGCTTGGCATCAGCTCAGGATCCTGAACTGCCGGACGAATACTTTCAAACTCTGAACCGTTTGATTTTTCGCCACGAATTCTTTCGCCGTCAATAACAACTTGTTTAATTTGGCCAGCATTGACCGCGGCAACAAACTCTGAGTAGTTCATTGTAGTCGGTTGATTGCGGTCACTGACGTTGCTGAAGATTAACACCAGCACACCCAGTATCACGAGCCACAATACGGCATTCTTAAAAAGATCGCTCAAAGCTTTATTCCCATTCCAATCTAATTTGATCATGCCCTGTTCAGGGTGACCTTAATACTTAAGCTGTAAATTAACTTACAATTATCTGAAAACGTACAAAATGCACAATTTTTAACGACTTGGCAAGTAGACTTATTTTAAAGCCTTCTTGCGTCCCTGCCCGATCAGGAAAACTTCTTTAGAGCGAGCACGTGATGCCAAGGGTTTAGATGTTTTCAGAATATCAAAACTATCAACCACTTGCTTACGGAATTCATCAAAACCTGAGCCTTGGAAAACTTTTACCACAAATTGACCTTTAGGGCCTAGCACCTTATTGGCAAAATCCAGTGCAAGTTCACACAAGTAAATCTGACGCGGTTGATCTACAGCCTTATTACCTGATGTATTGGGGGCCATATCTGAAATTACAACGTCTACAGTACGACCATCTAAAATTTCTAGCAGTTTTTGGAAAACTTCTTCTTCACGGAAGTCACCTTGCAGAAAAGTGACATCTGGTAAAGCATCCATTGGTAAAATATCAGATGCAATCAATAAACCCTTATCGCCAACAAGTTTACCGGCAATCTGTGACCAGCTGCCTGGCGCTGCGCCCAGGTCGACGACAGTCATACCAGGTTTAATGATTTTATACTTTTCTTGCATTTCTAAGAGCTTATATGCTGCACGCGCACGATAGCCTTCCTTTTGTGCCTTTTTCACATAAGGATCGTCTAAATGCTCTCTCATCCAATCACGACTACTTTTAGATAACTTTTGGTTGGTAATGCGTGTAGCCATAACTCTCTAAATAAAAAAATGTCTCATTATATTAATTGTACGTGAAAAAGACTTATTTTGCAGTATACATGTGTATCTAAATCTAAGGCTTTTGCTCTCTCCGTGGACAGATTGAATATGATTATTTCCTGATAATTTACAGCGTTTATTTTTTGCTTTTGCTATACTAAGCCGTTTTAAAATTCAGGTTATCTCTCATGGCGGCTTTATCTATTCAGGAACGTAAGCGTTTACGTCAAATCGGACATACACTTAACCCAGTCGTGATGCTAGGTGACAAAGGTCTGACGGAAAATGTCACCGAAGAATTAGCGCGTGCTTTAAACGATCACGAACTGATTAAAGTTAAAATTGTCGCTGAGGATCGTGAAGCGCGTGCAGCGCTGATTGCTGAAATTTCAGAAGCGACTGGTGCTGAAGTGGTTCAAACTATTGGTAAAATTGCGCTGCTTTATAAGAAAGCGGCAAAACAGAACCAAAAATTGTCCAATCTTGTTCGTTTCGCTCATTTGTCTAACTAAGTACAGGACTTATGGCAAGTTACGAACTTAGCGCATTTGATCGCCGTTTTCAGGCCATCTCTCTGGTTGCTGCCATTGAACAGCAAGGTCCATGTAGTTTAAATGTGGGCTTCTGGATCCGCGATCCCAATCATTACATCCTGTGGCCAGACATGGTAGCTGCACATCCCCGTCAGGATTTCTTGTGGGAACAGACCTGCTTTGAAATTTTTATTGGGGTTCAGGGTGAAGATTTTTATCGTGAGATTAATCTCTCCCCTTCTCAGGCCTGGCAGGCTTATCAATTTGAAGAATACCGCTATCCTGAAGATATGCCACCACAAGCTGCAGATGATATTGAGCTGAATCAGCTCAAACGTACCCATTATGGTCTCAATGTCAGTGTGGATCTGACCGATTTTATGGCAACACATAAACTCAAATGGGAAAACTTGTTCCTGGGTTTATCTGCTGTTTTAAAAACCTCGCAAGGTGACCAGTACTACGCGATGCAGCATAGTAGTCCTCAGGCAGATTTTCATAATAAACGTGACTGGTTGCATGTATTTTAGATCAGTCAAACCTGTATATCCTCTGTCTGAATCTGTAAAAGACTGATAAAACGTGAGACTTGAAGTCTCACGTTTTTGTTTGTCTCTAGACAAAGTAGTTAGCTGTGTATGGTTATTTTGCATTTTCTTGTTTTTGAACATCTTAGAGTAGCATTTTAATGAGGTAACTGATGCTGGCTCCGAATGGCTTTCACTGCAGCATAAAGAATAAAAGTAAAAGTGAGTACCATGAGCAGAACAGTCCCCAAAACCTGCCCCAGTACGCCCAAACATAACACAATCACACCCAGATAAAGTATGCGCCCCAAGCCGCTTTCCAGATTAAGCAGCATAATCAATATCAATAAAACAAGCACACCTACCAAATAATGCCGTGGCATCGTAACCCCTTCTGATTATTATTGTGAGTCCGTTTTGCTACATAAAGACAAAGGAGAACATGTGATTGTTCTCCTTTTAAAGAGCAGCCTTTCAACGCAGCTTAACTTTTCAGCTCAGGCTTTTTGTCTGAACTTTCTGCTTTCACTACCGGCTTGACTTTTTTCAGCACTTCAATGGTGCTGTCTTTAGAACGTTTTAAGGTATCGGTCAAATGCTCTTTATGTTTGGTCGAAATCTGACTGACATCCTCTTTCAGTTCCTTGCCCAGACTGGACAAGTCTTCGATCACTGCATTGAATTCTGTTTTGATAAAGCTCTTCAATTCAGTTAATTCTTTTTGTGAACCGAAGATCTGCTCCTTTAAAGTGTCAATTCGCTGCAACACCTCCTGCTTAAATTGGCGCAATTGTTCCTGTACGGTATCGGTCAATTGCTTGGCTTCAACTTCAAGCTTTTCTTTACTTTCTTCGATGCTTTCAAGTGCTTGATCTTTCGCCTCTACTGCTACTTTTTCAAGCTTCTCGGCAGTTTCTGCCACGACGCTCGGGCTGGCTTTTTTGGATTGGGTAGATTTTGATGCTGTAGTCATTTGTCTTGTTCCTATTGTTATATTGACTGAGCTATATTAGTAGACTTGATAAAATTTAAGATTTGATTTGTCTGACAATTATTAATTGCTTACATTTTTTCATCCTGTTTACAAAACAGACTTCCACTCAAAAAGCAAGGCATTTATCTTATACTTTCGCTGCAAAGCCATTGGACTTCAAGCATCATTCTGCGTATAATGCCGTGTTAAGTTCAAGCGAGCAGACATAGGAGGGTAGGTTTAAAAATTAGCCTTCCTTTTTTTTCGTCTTCTCGCTTTTTTACAGCCTAAATTTCAGGAGCTTTGGTTTGAGCACCCCAGCAATTTTAGCCCTTGCCGACGGAACTATCTTTAAAGGTACTTCGATTGGCGCATCGGGTAGTACGACTGGTGAAGTCGTTTTCAACACTGCCATGACTGGCTATCAAGAAATTTTGACTGACCCGAGTTATGCACAGCAACTTGTGACACTGACTTACCCGCATATCGGTAACACAGGCTGCAATGAAGAAGACGCTGAATCAGGTCGTATTCATAAAGTTTGGGCCAACGGATTGATCATTCGTGACCTGCCTTTATTGCACAGTAACTTCCGTTCAACCCAATCATTAGCTGAATATTTGGTACAACACAATGTTGTGGCAATTGCGGATATCGACACGCGTAAATTGACACGTATCCTACGTGACAAAGGTGCGCAAAATGGCTGTATCCTTGCTGGCGAAAATATCACTGAAGCAGAAGCGCTTGAAAAAGCACGTGCCTTTAGCGGTTTAAACGGTTTAGACCTGGCAAAAGAATGTTGCGATCCTGAGGGCTTTGAGTGGACTGAAGGCTCTTGGGCATTAGGCAAAGGTTTCTCTCAACCTGAACTTAAATTCCATGTTGTTGCATACGATTACGGTGTCAAAACCAACATCTTACGTATGCTCGCAGACCGCGGTTGTAAACTGACTGTGGTGCCTGCGCAAACTCCTGCTGCTGACGTACTTGCTCTGAATCCAGATGGCGTGTTCCTGTCGAACGGCCCTGGCGATCCAGCTGCATGTGACTACGCAATTGAAGCTGTAAAAACAATTGTAGAAACCACTGAAATTCCAGTATTTGGTATCTGTCTGGGTCACCAGATCCTTGCACTTGCAAGTGGCGCCAAAACACTAAAAATGCCTCACGGTCACCACGGTGCCAACCATCCTGTGCAAAACCTTGAAAATGGTACAGTGATGATTACTTCTCAAAACCACGGCTTCGCAGTTGATGAAAGCAACCTGCCGGATGTATTGCGTGTAACGCATCGCTCACTGTTTGATGGTACTAACCAAGGTATTCATCGCACAGACAAGCCTGCGTTCAGCTTCCAGGGTCACCCTGAAGCAAGCCCTGGTCCACATGACTGCGCACCATTGTTCGATCATTTCATCGAACTTATCGAAGCATCTAAGAAGTAATTAAGGAAGCATCATGGCTAAACGTACTGACATTAAAAGCATCTTAATTATTGGTGCGGGTCCGATTGTCATCGGTCAGGCATGTGAGTTTGACTACTCAGGTGCTCAAGCATGTAAAGCCCTTCGTGAAGAAGGCTACCGCGTTATTTTGGTCAACTCGAATCCGGCGACCATCATGACCGATCCTGCAATGGCAGACGCAACGTATATCGAACCGATTACCTGGCAAACTGTTGCACAAATTATTGAGAAAGAACGCCCAGACGCAGTTCTTCCCACCATGGGCGGTCAAACTGCATTGAACTGTGCCCTTGCCCTTGATGAGCACGGCATTCTAGAAAAATACAATGTTGAATTGATCGGCGCGACCAAAGAAGCGATTGAAAAAGCTGAAGACCGCAAACTCTTCGACCAGGCAATGCGTAAAATTGGTCTTGAATGTCCAAAAGCAGATATTGCCGAGTCAATGGAAGAAGCTTTAACTATTCAAGCACGCTTCGGCTTCCCTGTGATTATCCGTCCATCATTCACGATGGGTGGTTCAGGCGGCGGTATCGCATATAACCGTGAAGAGTTCATTGAAATCTGTGAACGCGGTTTCGATCTTTCTCCGACCAAACAGTTATTGATTGATGAATCTTTAATTGGCTGGAAAGAATACGAGATGGAAGTTGTTCGTGACAAAAACGACAACTGTATCATCGTCTGTACCATTGAAAACTTTGATCCAATGGGCGTGCACACCGGTGACTCCATCACTGTTGCACCTGCACAAACGCTGACAGATAAAGAATTCCAGTTACTTCGTAATGCATCTTTAGCTGTACTTCGTGAAATTGGCGTAGAAACAGGCGGTTCAAACGTTCAGTTCGGTATCAACCCGAAAGACGGCCGTATCGTTGTGATCGAGATGAACCCACGTGTTTCTCGTTCTTCTGCCCTTGCATCTAAAGCAACGGGTTTCCCGATTGCGAAAATCGCGGCGAAACTGGCTGTAGGTTATACCCTTGATGAGTTGAAAAATGACATCACGGGCGGTACAACTCCTGCTTCATTCGAACCTGCGATTGACTACGTTGTAACGAAAATTCCTCGCTTCAACTTCGAGAAATTCCCGCAAGCAGATGCAACTTTGACCACACAGATGAAATCTGTCGGTGAAGTCATGGCCATTGGCCGTAACTTCCAGGAGTCTATGCAAAAAGCGCTTCGTGGTCTTGAAGTTGGTGCTTCTGGCTTCGATGAAAAAATCGAAATCGGTGCTGAAGGTGCGAAAGATAAAATTCTTCAAGAACTTAAAGTGCCAGGTCCTGAGCGTATCTGGTTCATTGGTGATGCATTCCGTCACGGCTTTACACTTGATGAAGTATTTGCTGCAACCAATATCGACCCTTGGTTCCTGATTCAAATCGAAGACATCATTAAAACTGAAGAACAGATTAAATCTTTAGGTTTTGGTGATTTGAACGCGGACAACATCCGCAGCTTCAAACGTAAAGGTTTATCGGATCTTCGTATTGCAGACTTGATGGGCATTTCACAAAAACAATTCCGTAAACACCGTTGGAACCTGGGCGTAACCCCTGTTTACAAACGTGTCGATACATGTGCTGCAGAATTCGAATCTGATACAGCATACATGTACTCAACTTACGATGAGGAATGTGAGGCAAATCCATCAACGCATGACAAGATAATGGTGATTGGTGGCGGGCCTAACCGTATTGGTCAAGGTATCGAGTTCGATTACTGCTGTGTACACGCAGCGCTTGCAATGCGTGAAGATGGTTATGAAACCATCATGGTCAACTGTAATCCTGAAACGGTTTCTACAGATTACGACACATCAGACCGTTTGTACTTCGAACCAATCACATTGGAAGATGTGCTTGAAATCGTACGTATCGAGAAGCCTAAAGGCATTATCGTGCAGTACGGTGGTCAAACACCTTTGAAATTGGCTCGTGCTTTGGAAGAAGCCGGTGCGCCAATTATCGGTACATCTCCAGACGCGATTGACCGTGCAGAAGACCGTGAACGCTTCCAGCAAATGATTCAGCGTCTGCAACTTCGTCAACCGAACAACAGCATTGTGAAATCTGCTGAAGAAGGTATGGCTGAAGCAGCGAAAGTTGGCTATCCACTCGTTGTACGTCCATCATACGTTCTTGGCGGTCGTGCCATGGAAATCGTGTATAACGATGACGAATTGAAACGCTACTTACGTGATGCAGTTCAAGCATCAAACGAAGCACCGGTTCTTCTTGACCGCTTCCTTGATGACGCGATCGAAGTTGACGTGGACTGCGTATCTGACGGCAAAGACGTTGTGATTGGCGGTATCATGCAGCACATTGAACAAGCGGGTATTCACTCTGGCGACTCAGCATGTTCGATTCCTCCTTACTCGCTTTCTCAAGAAGTACAGGACGAAATGCGCCGTCAAACTGTTGCAATGGCAAAAGAACTGGGTGTAATCGGTTTGATGAACGTTCAGTTTGCAGTAAAAGGCACTGACGTTTACATTCTGGAAGTGAACCCACGTGCATCACGTACTGTACCGTTCGTTTCTAAATGTATCGGTGAGTCTTTAGCAAAAGTTGCTGCACGTTGTATGGCAGGTCAATCTCTAGAATCTCAAGGATTCACTAAAGAGATTATTCCTCAGCACTTCTCTGTAAAAGAAGCGGTGTTCCCATTCAACAAATTCCCGGGTGTTGACCCAATCCTTGGCCCTGAGATGAAATCGACTGGCGAAGTCATGGGTGTTGGTAAATCATTTGGTGAAGCGTTCTATAAAGCTGTATTAGGCTCGAACGATCGCTTACCAGGTAAACCAACTGAAGGCGAAGTAAAACATGCGTTCCTGTCTGTTCGTGATTCAGATAAGCCGCATGTCGCGCGTATCGCTCAGCAACTGGTAGACTATGGCTTCAAGTTGCTTGCAACGGGTGGCACATACAGCGTGATTACTGAAGCGGGTATTGCATGTGAACGTGTAAATAAAGTAACTGAAGGCCGTCCTAATATCGTGGACCGCTTGAAAAATGGCGAAATTCACCTCATTATCAATACATCTGAAGGTAAACAGGCTCAGCAGGATTCGTTCTCGATCCGTCGCTCTGCGCTACAAGGTAAAGTGTATTACACTACCACCTTGAACGGTGCTGATGCTGTATGCCAAGCTTTAGCAATCAAATTGCCAATGGATGTATATCGCTTGCAAGACCTAACTAAAGGTTAATTAAGTTTCCAAGAAGTCCCGCTACCTTCTTGGTGGCGGGCTTTTTTTTATTTATAGATTTTATATCTTTCAACTGACTTTTGAGGGACAACATGCAACGTTATCCTATGACTCCTGAAGGCAAAATTGCCTTAGAGAAAGAATTACATCAACTGAAAACCGTTGACCGTCCTCGTATCACGGCTTCGATTGCGGAAGCACGTGAACACGGCGACTTAAAAGAAAATGCAGAATATCACGCAGCGCGTGAACAGCAAGGCTTCTGTGAAGGCCGTATTCAGGACATCGAAGGGAAACTGGGCGCTTGCCAGGTCATTGATGTGAAAGAACTTGAGCAATCAGGTCGTGTGGTTTTTGGTGTGACAGTGACAATTGAAAACCTGGATACTGAAGAGCAAAAAACTTACAAGATTGTAGGCGATGACGAAGCAGACTTTAAGATCAACAAGATCTCTGTGAACTCACCAATTGCACGTGGTCTTTTGGGTAAAAACGAAGGCGATGATGTGAAAATTACGACACCAAATGGTGAAGTTGAATACGAAATTGTGAAAGTTGAATATATCTAAGCTTTAGATATTTACAACAATTAAAGCCCCTCAATTGAGGGGTTTTTTATTGAAAAACTATTGATTTAGCTTTAATTTATGAGCAAATAATAAAATAGATAACAAAAAAATGGATGATCGCTTCATACACGCTTTTTACTATGCACTTGGCGGTTTGATCCTTGGTGTTGCCATCGCGATCAACTGGTCATACTTCATCGACATGCATACCAGTTCTGTCCTGATTATTTCAACCGCGATACTCAGCTGCGCAATTCTGGGCTTTCTTTTTCCCAATTGTATTGCTCGTATTTTTAGTATCTTTTGGAATTTGTTCAGATAAAATTTTTCATAATTTCAATCATATTCCTCACTCCCTTGTACACTCAGTATATATTCTGAGGATGTTATTCCACAGGAACACAAAGCCATCATTACAAATCAAAATTCACAATAAAATTGCCTTTCCTTTTAGGAAATGAAGAACACTACTCGACAAAGGAGAGGCCTTGTTTAAGAATCCCCCCAAAATCCCACTTTTTCAAAGAGGGACTTTTGTTTGCTATAATCCCCCAACCTTCAAAACGCCATATACGCATGTCTGAAAAGTTAATTAATTCCCCTGTCAAACACTGGTGTGAGTTCGAATTCATCTCAAAAACGGTGAAGAATCCAAATATTCATATTAAGGGGAATTATTCTTACTATTCCGCTTATTGGGATCAAGGGTTTGAGCGTTGTGTTGTGCGTTATCTACATGACAAGTCCTCTACTCCAGATAAACCCATTGATCAGCTCTATATCGGCAATTTTGTCTGTTTTGGCGCAGAATGCGTGATTATGATGGGTGGTAATCAATTACACCGTACAGACTGGATTTCAGCCTTTCCCTTCGATACACGCAGTTTTGTGCCTGCTGGCGACACAGTCATTGGCGATGGATGCTGGATTGGCTCACGTGCCATGATTATGCAAGGTGTAACGCTTGGCGAAGGTGCTGTGGTAGCAACAAGTGCTGTAGTAACCAAAGATGTGCCGCCTTATGCAATTGTCGGTGGTGTACCTGCGAAAATCATTAAATACCGTTTTCCTGAAGAAGATATTAAAAAACTGCTTTCTCTAAAGCTCTATGACTTAGATGAACAGCAGTTTTTAAAAATACGTGAGCAGTTCCAGACGGATGATGTGGTTAGCTTAGTAAATTTTATATCTAATTCATAAAATTACAGTCCAGTTTTTATATAATTCATCCAAGATTCAATAAAATCACTAGTTTTACTCAAAGGGCTTATTGAAAATGCAGACAAATACTCTATGTACTTGCTTTCTTTCCAACTAGCATCATCTCTAATTCGCTCAATATTATGATGCTCATGAATAAAGCTACTCATAAAAAAATCTTCAATTTTATAATCCCATTTCAATATATCTCGCACCCATGTAGTATCAGTAATTGCATCAAACTTAGTATCAAAACTTAAATTAAGGTTATGTTTTTTCATAAAATCCCTCTTATTTAAATACAGATTATTAGATAAGATTTTAATAATTATTTCAAAATACCTAATATAATCATGTTGTACTGATAACGGTGTCATTATTAGGCTAATAAGAATTAAATTCTTGTTAGTGTCATTTGTCCTTAATAAAGCATATTGATTTAGCTTTTTAACTAACTCTCGCGGATTTAATTTTTTCTCTAATTGCAAAGCTAAAACCCAAAAATAGAACTCGTTTATTTCATCTTTATTAGCTAACTCTCCTATTCGAAAGAGTTGTTCTTTGATAATATTTTCATAATTTTTTTTACAATTTTCTGAAGAAAGATGTACTGTAAAATCAATAAATTTTTCTAAATAATCACCATTCATCTCCACTTCATAACCATACACACTTTTGATAGATTGTAATAATTGTGGCTTATTCATTACTAAAACAAAAACAATTTTTGGAATATCAAAAAAGTGCTTAATTCTTTCAATTAGACGAATTGCAAAATCGGGGCGACAGCGATCTAATTCATCAACAATAAAAACTAAAGGTTTTTCTAGCTGTGATGCAAGTTGAGCAAGCTCTTTTTTAAAATCTTGAATTGTTTGTTTTTCAATATGATGATTTTCTATTTTCTTTTCGATTTGTTCCTTTACCTTAGATGCTATCTCATCACTAGCAACATCAAAAACATCCTTTGCCTCCTCATAAACTGCTTTTATGGTCTCGCCTGCCCCACCTAAACCTATCCAGTGCATTCCAGCTTTAGCTACAATCATTGGTATTACAGCTGCTAGAGAAATTAAAACCGAGGCAGTCTTTGAATTAAAATCATTAATCTCTTCAATACCAATTTCATCAGAATCTTTAAAAGCTTGGCTAATCTGTGCTGCAATCGTTAAGAAGGGATCATCTAAATAATCATTCGCAAAGGCATCCAAATAAATGACATTGTGATTTGTATCAGATAAATGCTTTGCCCAGTGACGAACAAACCATGTTTTCCCCTCACCCCAACGCGCATCTAACGCTAATACTGCGCCACATTGCAAACGATCTACATAACGTTCTAATTGCAAACCTAAACGTTTTCTATCCCACAGATCACCTTCCCACGCACTTTGGATATTTTCAAAATCATCTCGTTTTATACCGACTTGATTGTTAGTCATTATTTTTAAAATACAGTTGCTTATTTTGAATAACATCATATCATTTTAATTTTTATAGACATAAAAAAACCCACTCAATCGGAGTGGGTTTTTTCAGAATATGGTGGCTATGACGAGACTTGAACTTGTGACCCCCGCATTATGAGTGCGGTGCTCTAACCAACTGAGCTACATAGCCTTAAACTGTGCGCGCATTATGAGATTTTCTTTAAAGAGCGTCAACCCCATAATGCACTGTTTGATCAAAATTTGTTGAAGTGAGCCGATAAGCCGGGTTCTGTCGTGAACGATCATTCCTCTAGGCGCACAATCACTCATGCGCTCAAGCGACCTACCCGAATCCAGCATGGGCCATGCCTAATGGATTCCTATTTGGTCTTGCTTCCGGTGGGGTTTACCTCGCCATGAACTGTTACCAGCCATGCGGTGCGCTCTTACCGCACCCTTTCACCCTTACCTCCGATTCCGATTGCTCGAAAACATAATGAAGGCGGTCTTCTCTCTGCTGCACTTGCCGTCGGTTTACACCGCCCAGGCGTTACCTGGCACCTTGCCCTATGAAGCCCGGACTTTCCTCCCCTGCTTCAATCACGGAGATCTCCACAGCAGCGATCGTCTGGCTCACTTCGAGCGGCATAGTACCAAATATCGAGACTAATTGCTTGATGTTTTTTGAGCAGTCAGTTTTTCATACTTGGCTTGCAGCTGCTCCTGCGTTTCCGCATGGTTCGGATCCAGTGGAATACAATCCACCGGACAGAACAGCTGACATTGCGGTTGATCATGATGTCCGACGCACTCTGTACATAAATCTGGATGAATCTCATAAATGAGTTCACCCATATAAATGGCCTCATTCGGGCATACAGGTTCACAGACATCACAATTAATACATTCATCGGTGATATATAAAGACACGCTACCAACCTTGTTGAAGTTTACGCTCGAAGGCAGCAACCACGTTTGGTGGTACAAACTTGGTCACATCACCTCTTAATCGAGCAATTTCACGCACCAAAGTGGATGAAATAAAAGAATATTGCTCTGAAGGAGTTAAAAATACCGCTTCAAAGTGGGAGTCAAGCTGACGGTTCATATTGGCCAGCTGAAATTCATACTCAAAATCGGACACTGCACGCAAACCACGCAGTACAGCCGTCGCTTTTTGTTCACGAAAGAAATTGACCAGCAAACCATCAAAACCTACAAATTCAACATTGTCCAAATGACTCAATGACTCTTTTGCCAGGGCAACACGCTCTTCCAGACTAAATACCGGATTTTTATGATGACCGATGGCAATCGCCACAACGACCTCATCAAACATTCGCGCTGCGCGGGTTACCAAATCAATATGTCCATTGGTAATTGGATCAAAAGTCCCCGGATAAATCACACGAGTTTTAGACATCCATTTGTACTCTGTTTGTTATGTAGAATCTTATTTTAGCAAAAACTTGTTTTTTTGGTGAATAATCCTCATTAATTTAAAAAACTTCACCTTATTTCTAGTTGCGGTACAATAGCAGCACGTTTGGAAGTATCAGATTATGGCGAAAGCATCTATTGTAGTAAAAAAAAATAATGGCGGTACCATTGCACTGAATAAACGTGCCCGCCACGATTATTTTATTGAAGAGAAATTTGAAGCGGGGCTGTCATTAAAGGGCTGGGAAGTCAAATCAATGCGTTCCGGTCGTATGACCATTGTAGAAAGCTATATTACCTTTAAAAATGGTGAAGCTTTCCTGTTTGGTGCGCAAGTTCAGCCTTTGCTGAGTGCTTCAACACACGTGGTGCCTGAAGCGACCCGTACCCGAAAACTGTTGTTGAATCGCCGTGAAATTGAAAAGCTGATGGGCGCGATTAACCAGAAAGGTTATTCCTGCGTGCCACTGGCCTGTTACTGGAAAGGCCCACATGCCAAGCTGGAAATTGCACTGGTCAAAGGTAAGCAGCTCCATGACAAACGTGCCACTGAAAAAGACCGTGACTGGCAACGTGATAAAGCGCGAATTTTCCATAAATAATGGATCAATACTTGAATATAAAAACCTCCAGCATGTGGAGGTTTTTTTATCACTGACTAAGCTGGATGATTTAAGCGCGCCAGTGTCAAAGCAATATATTCGCCAAACCAGAGCGCGGTTTTTAAATCCCCTTCAGGTGGGGTGACTTCTACCGGTGCATTGTCCGACTGGGTCATCAACCCCAAAAAGCTCGACATACGATTCAGATCAGTCACGGCACGACCTGTCGGCATCAAGGGCAAACCGCTCCACAACATACCATGCTGCATCGCAAACAGGTTGATTTGCTGCAACACTGCCAGTTTGTCGCCACTAAGTCCGCCACCATTGGTAAAAGCTGCTGCCAGTTTGCCCTGCCAGCTACGCGCCAGCCAGCGCTTGGATGACTGCTCCATAAACAGCTTCATGGCAGAGGTCAGGCTTCCCATATAGGTCGGACAACCAAAGACAATCGCATCCGCGGCATCTAGCACATCCCAATCAATATGTTCGACATTCATCATATGCACCTGAACACCGGTTTCCCGTGCACCATCGGCAATAAAATTTGCCACTTTAGCCGTGTGTCCATAAGGACTGTGATAAACAATCGCAACAGATTTGGAAGATAGGGACATAATGCTCAAAAGCCAAAAAATTCAGTTAAGTTTAACATTTTCATGCCATAAACACGAATGTCGCCATACGACCCGTTTTAGGCTCACGGCGATAAGAAAAATATTCATCCGCCTGACGATAAGAACACTGATCCCCGCCCAATACGGTATGTATCCCATGTTGTCGCAAGATATAACGCGCAATCGCATACAGGTCGGCATAATATTTACCCGCCTGCTCGCCCACCTGAAATGCACTGTCCAGTTCAGGATATTTACTGCAAAAAGCCACTTTCACCTCAGTGCCAATTTCAAAACAGGGCTGACTGATGGCTGCACCAAGCCAGGCCCAGGTCGGCGGAGTCTGCATGGCCGCAATGGTATTTTCGATAATACCACCGGCCAGACCACGCCAACCGGCATGCAAATTGGCAACTTCCGTACCATCGGCATTACCTAACACCACCGGCAAACAGTCTGCGGTCATCATCATCAGGGCATGCGCTTTGCGCTGCGTCACCAGACCATCGCCGACCAATGCCTCAAAGGGTATCTGTTCATTAATGCTATGACAGATGGTGCTATGCGTCTGGGTCATCCAGGTAATTTTATCTACGCCAAAGGCAGCGAAATCTTGCAGTAAAGCCATACGATGCTGTTGTACCCGCTGCGCATCATCCTGCACATGCAAGGCCAGATTAAAACCTGCAAGCTCAGGCTGCATGGATGGCTGTACTTTCGCATGATGAACGCGGGTCTGACCCACATACACACCTTGTGGAAGTCCTGGTACAAATTGCATCTCGATTCCTTGCTTTGACGCGAGCTAAATAAAAAAATTAATAGGCTTTGTTTTCGGTGCGCAGCACTTCAATCAGATTGGCAAAATCTTCCGGCCACGGCGCTTCAAAGGTCATTTCTTCTTTGCTACGCGGATGGGTCAGACCGAGTTTTGCTGCATGCAAGGCCTGACGTTTAAAGCCACGTAAAGTATCATCTAATAATTGTGATGCACCTGCCGGCATACGTACACGCGGCATATACACCTGATCACCAATCAGGCCAAAGCCGATATAGCTAAAATGCACACGAATCTGGTGGGTACGTCCGGTTTCAAGACGGGCTTGAACACGGGTGAAATGCTGGAAGCGCTCTTTGACGTTATAATGCGTTACTGCATCTTTACCGCCCGGAAGCACAGTCATTTTCACGCGATCCACCGGATGGCGTTTGATCGGTTCATCAATGGTACCGCCAGCAATAATATTGCCATATACCACCAGATCATACAGACGATACACTGATTTTTTCTCAAGCTGTTTGCTGAGAGAGAACTGTGATTCCAGATTTTTCGCGACGACCAACAAACCACTGGTGTCTTTATCAATACGGTGTACCAGACCGGCACGTGCCAGTTCAGCCGATTTTGGATAATGATGTAACAAAGCATTCACCAAAGTACCCGATGTATTGCCTGCGCCCGGATGCACAACCATGCCGACAGCTTTGTTAATGACGATAATGTCATCATCTTCATAGATGATGTCCAGTGGAATATCTTCCGGCAGGTTTCGCGTTTGCGCTTCAAGCTCGACATTTAAGGTCAGGATTTCAAAACCATCACTTTTAAATTTCGGCTTGACCGGTTGACCATTCACCAATAAATTGCCATCTTTGATCCATTGCTTTAATTTTTCTCGGGAAAAATCGCTCCAGACCATCGCGGCAATCTGGTCGATCCGTTGCCCGATATAAGTTTCATCCAGTTGAAATTGCAACGATAAACGTGTTGCAGTTGCTTCTGAAGTATGGTTATCTGCATCCTCAGAATCTTCAAGTAAATTGAAATCAGTATCAGGGATATTAGAATTGGAAGATTGTGCTTGACTCATTTGCTCATTCAGACAAAAGTGGTTTAATAGTGCAATTGTAGCTCATTGCCCGTATTAACAGAGGAATTTTTATGTCGCTACCACATTATAAAATGACAATGCTTGCCCTCACGATTGGCATTGCATCGGCAATGGTAGGCTGTAGCAGTAATCCCAAAAAAGAAGTCGTGGATAAAGGTCCTGAATCTAGCGAGCAAGTTTATATTCAAAAAGCACAGAAAGCGCTAGATCGTAATCAATATACCGATGCCGCAAAACAGCTAGAAGCACTGGAAACCTATTTCCCGACCAGTCAGTATGCTCCGCAAGCGCAGCTTGAACTGTTATATGTAAAATTTCAGCAAAAAGATTATGAAGGTGCAGTGGCACTGGCAGAGCGCTTTATCCGTCTGAATCCACAACATCCAAATGTCGACTATGCTTACTATGTACGCGGCGTATCCAATATGGAGCAGAACTATAATGGTCTGCTGCGTTATACCTCGCTGAAACAGTCGCATCGTGATGTCAGCTATCTGAAAGTGGCTTATCAGAATTTTGTCGATTTCATTCGCCGCTATCCGTCTAGCACCTATGCGGTCGATGCAGCGCAGCGCATGAAATTTATCGGTCAGGAACTGGCTGAGCATGAAATGAATGCGGCACGCTTTAATTTAAAACGTAAAGCCTATCTGGCTGCGGTTGAACGTGCACAATGGGTGGTGGAACATTATCCACAAACCCCTCAGATTCCAGAAGCACTGGCAACGATTGCCTATGGCTATGATCAACTGGGTGATAAAGCAACCTCTCAGCAATATGTTGATGTGTTAAAGCTGAATTATCCAAATCTGGTGAAATCTGATGGTACGGTCAACTTGCGTGCAGCACGTAGCGAAAGCAGTTTCTTTAACCGTGCCACACTGGGTATTTTTGGTAAAGAAGCCAAGACGGTGACTGACAACAATGCAGAGTCGGATGCGCCAGAAACTGAAAAGCGCAGCCTGACCAATCGTGTATCTTTTGGTTTGCTTGATCGTCCTAAAAATACCGAAGCAGAGCAACCTGAACCGACTGCCGAATAAGCCGACTGTCGCAGGTGCATTTTCTTTAAGGGCAAGGTATCATACTTGCCCTTTTGCTTTGTCCCGGCCAGGCTTGAACAAATCGTGCAAAAGGTATACAAAGGAAGTTAAAAAGAATTGACCTGAATCAGTTGAATCCTATTGATTCAATCACTTAAACCTTAGATACGCAGCACGAGAAGCTCAGCAGATTATGGCAATTCCTCAACATACGATTGATCAGATTCTCGATCGCACCGATATTGTCGATGTGATTGGTCAATTCGTGAAACTGAAAAAAACTGGCCGTACCTATTCGGGCTGCTGTCCTTTCCATCAGGAAAAATCGCCCTCTTTTCACGTCTATCGTGACAAACAATATTTTCACTGTTTTGGCTGTCAGGCCAATGGCAACGCCATCCGTTTTTTAATGGACATTGGTAGCCGTAATTTCGTCGAAGTGATGAAAGACCTGTCCAGTCAGACCGGCATTGAACTGCCAAAAGACAATACTGATTCCAATAAATTAAAATACAAACGGGAAGCCGCCAAACCGAAAATAGTCGCTGCGACCAAAGTTGAGAATACGCAAGCTCCGCAACGCCCAGCACAAGAACATTCTGTGTCGGATGCTTCTTTTGATCCATTTGCAGAGTTTCAGGCCTCCGAACAGGATTTCTACGGCGACCCTTTTGCTGCTTTTGAGCACATGCCAATGGCCGAAGTTCAGCAAGACGGCAACTTATACGACCTGCTGGAAAATATTGCGCAGTTCTATGAACGCCAGTTACCCAACAGTTCCAGTGCACAGCAATATTTCAAGCAACGTGGCCTGACTGCAGAAACCATTGCCTATTGGCGCTTAGGTTATGCACCTGAAGACTGGCAACATCTGGAAAAAGCCTTTCCTCAGGATATCGAAGGCCTGAAACTACTGGGGCTAATTCGTACCAGCGACAGTGGCCGTGATTTCGACCTGCTGCGAGAGCGGGTAATTTTCCCGATTCGTGATACCAAGGGTCGTGTGGTCGGCTTTGGTGGCCGTGCGCTCAATGACGAGATCAAGCCCAAATACATCAACTCGCCAGACTCTGAAGTTTTCCATAAGAACCAGTTGCTTTATGGGCTGTATGAAGGCAGAAAGCAGAAAGCCCAGGAATGGCTGATGGTCGAAGGCTATATGGATGTGATTGCATTGCAGCAATACGGCATTCATGGCGCAGTCGCGACACTGGGAACTGCCAGTAATACCGACCATCTGAACATTCTGTTTAAGCAGAACAACCGGATTACCATTGCCTTTGATGGCGATGCTGCCGGTCAAAAAGCCGCACGCCGAACGCTGGACATTGCCCTGCCATTACTCAGTGATGGCCGTGAGCTGAAATTCTTTGTTTTGCCTGCTGACCATGACCCGGACTCCTTGATCCGCCGTGAAGGCATCGAAAACTTTAGACGCTTGCTGGATCAGGCGCCGCTGATGTCGGACTTCGTGTTTGCCCATCTGACCCAAAATCAGGAAATCACTACCCCTGAAGGTAAAAGTCAGGTCATGGGTGAACTGAAAAATCTGACCGAATTATTGCCTAAACATGGCTCATTCCGCTATTTGCTGCAGCAATTTTTCCGCGAAAAACTGGGCTTTAACCGTAAATGGCAACCCAAGGTTAATACCGATGCATCCTTAAGTTTTAGCACCAAAATTGATGCTGAAGAATATGTGATTGCAATTTTGATGAATCATCCCTATTTGTATATTCATTTTGAACCACTGCGTGCGCTGGTATCTGAAGATCAGCTGCTGTTTAAAATCCTAAATATTCTGAATGTGATTTTTGATGACCTGCCGGATGATCCTGAACTCTCGATCTATTATGTTTTAGGTGCCTGTGCAGTACATCATCATGAATTACAGCATATTCTACAACATGCCAATGTGAGCGATTATACCTCTTCACCTGAACAGGCCGACAAACTGGCGGCAGACTTCTCGACCAAGCTGCAATATCAGTGTCTGAAAAACAAGATAAAATCGAAAAAATTTAGCAGCATTGCAGAAATGAAGAATCTGAAAATGCAGATTTACGAAATTGATAAAAAACGCTCCATGACCTTATTGGACGATTAACAGTTTTAAATCGCTTCAAATAAAAATAAGGCGTTTATCTCTAAACGCCGTTCTTCAAAATAGCTATTGTTAAAGAGCTCGCTAATGTTTGGTCTTGCGGCGTGTATCAACTACCTCTTGCAAGGTATCGCGCATCATTTCAAAACAGCTTGGATCTTCCGCCTTGGCCGCCTCACGCAGCACAATAGAAGTCGGATGTAAGAGTTTCTGTGTCAGGCGGTGCGAAAACTCAGCCATAACCATTTCTGCTTTTTCACCCTGGGCAATACGTTGCAGCGCCAATGCCAGTTCTTCCTGCCGCAACTCTTCACCATGGTCACGATAAGCATGAATGGTGGCCCCGGCCTGCTTGACCTTTTGCTGGGTCATCAGTTCTGTTGCGAGCTGATTCACCATAACTTCGGCTTCAACCGCAGCCTGACGACGATGCGCCAGATTTTCCTCAATCACGCTTTGCAGATCATCGACGCCATACAGATATACCCCATCAAGTTTTTCAACTTTAGGATCGATATCACGTGGCACGGCCAGATCGACTAACAACATTTGCTGATAACGGCGTTTTTTCAGTGCCGCTTTGATATCTGCAAAATGAATCACCTGATGCAGACTGCCGGTACAACTGGAAATCACATCGGCGCGATGCAGATTGTCTGCCAGCTGGTCAAAGTCAATAATTTCTACTTCTACCCGATGCGCAATTTCCTGCGCCAGAATGTCTGCACGTTCTCGGGTACGGTTACAGATAATAATCTTGCCCACACCCATTTCTGCGAGATGCTTGGCGACCAGACTGTTCATCTCCCCGGCTGCTACCACCATAATGGTGAGCTTGTCTGGATGACTAAATACCTGTAGGGCCAACTGTGCAACCGCATAGCCCATCGATACCGCATGACTGCCGACAGCAGTCTCGGAACGAACCCGTTTGGCCGCATAAAAGGCATATTCAAAAATTCGGTTTAAACTGCGTGACACCGTCTGGGAGTCTTTGGCAAGAGAAAGTGCATTTTTGACTTGTCCCAGAATCTGCGGTTCACCCAGCATCAGTGAATCCAGACCACTGGCGACACGCATCAAGTGCGTCACGGCTTGGGCATTTTCATAACGATAGACATGATTTTGCAGTTGTTTGACATCCACCCCATTTTTTTGGGCGAGCCAGTTCAGCACCATGTCGACATTGTCAGACATCGCGTAAACTTCGGTTCGGTTACATGTAGACACCACCACCATGTCGTTTAATTCAGGGTGTTGGCTTTGCTCGGCAAGAATGGCACTTAACTTTTCAGGGTTAAACGCAACTTGTTCCCGCAGTTCTACAGAGGCAGTTTGATGGTTGACACCCAATGCAAAGAAAGACATATCAGGTCATCATTTCAATAAATTTATGCTATTGTGCAATATCGGTGTCATAAAAAGCATTACTTGGATCAAGAAAAATTGCGTCAAACAATCAGCCGTATCAACGGCCCTACAATTAAGCAATATTCTACCACATTCCTATTGGTGGGTAGCATGGCTTCAACTGCTCATCTTTATGCAGCGGAAGCAGTTTACCATGCAAATCAAAATTATGATGCCATAAAACAAAGTATGATGGCCGAGTTTGCCATTGCCGCACATGACATTCCGACTGCTTTGCACAACTATACGGTTCTGGCAATCAAGAGCAATTCCACCACGGTCAAGCAGCGTGCACTGAATGTTGCATTGGAACATGATGATTTACAGGCAGCCCTCGATATCTCGACCCACTGGGTGGTACAGGAGCCGCAGGATGTCCCCGCCTTATTTTATTTATCCCATATTGCCCTGAAAGCGCATGAGTATGAGCTGGCGGCAGAGACCTTAGAGAAAATCCTGCAAATTGATGACAGTGCCGATCTGGAAGAAATTCTCGCTGGGATTTCACCTGAAGGCACAGAAGACCGCAGCTATCTGATTCAGGCTTTAAGCACCACCAAAGCCAGAGACAATCCGTCTATTCTGGTGCTGGTGGCCGGTCTGGAAGCACAAAATGGTCAGCTGGAACAGGCTTTAAATACCATTAACCGTGCTCTAAAAAAACGTCCGAATGCGACTGGTTATATCCTGATGAAAGCCAATCTGCTGAATGCTCTCGACGATCCAGAGGAAACTCTGCAATGGTATGAAAAATCCAGCCGTAAACACCGTAACAATCTGGATGTGCGTCTGGCCGAAGTCAAATATCTGGTCAAGCTCAATGAATCGACTTTAGCGCTAAAAAAACTGCAGGATATTCTAAAAAAATGGCCAACGGCTGAAGAAGCCTTGTTTATTGCCGGACTGACCAGTATTGATCTGGAAGAATACGAGAAGGCCGAAAAACATCTGGTCGAACTGCGTTATTCTGCACAGTATCAAAATGAAGCCTATTATTATCTGGCAGTGAATGCTGAACGCAAACAGCATTATGAAACCGCCAAAGCCTATTATCGTCTGGTCGATGGCAGTCTGTACACCGTCTCGCGTCGTAACATGATCTCGATTTTTGCCCAGCAGGATAAGCTGCATGATGCGCTGCGTTTCTTGACTCAGGAACGGGTGAATTATCCGCAACATGCCAGCTTTTTATATCTGGCCCAGGCAGATATTTTAACGCGTATGCAGAATAAAAAAGCCGCGATCCGCCTGCTAGAAGAAGCCAGCAAAAACCTGCCGGATGATCCGGAACTGGTTTATGCACAAGTGCTATTGCTAGATCCACATCAGGATCGCAACAAGCTGGATGAATTGCTGGCAAATTTACTCAAGATTGAACCGAATAGTCCGACCTATCTGAATGCCTATGCCTATACCCTGGCAATGCAGAACCGGCGTCTGGAAGAAGCGCGCCGCTATGTCGAACAGGCACTGGAATATGCACCGGAACAGGCTTCCATTCTGGATACCTATGGTTATATCTGTTATTTACAGAATGACTTTGCCACGGCTGCAGATGTGTTATACAAAGCGTATCAACTCAATCCAAGCGTGAAGATTGGGGTACGTTATGCGCGTTCGTTGTACATGAATGGTGATATACAACACTTCCATCAAGTGTTACAACAATTACAACAAAACCATCCAAATGACCCCGAATTAAAACAACTTAATTCGCTATTGTTAGCACCACAAAACCAAACGAGTTAATTCTTTTATGCGCAATTTAAGCCAATTGGGCTGCTGTGCCTTTGCAGCAACTGCTTTATTCTTAACTGGCTGTCAGCAGATGATCAATCCGCAAACGCCAGTGACACCTTCTGTACAGGCAGATAATCAATTCCAGCTGCAAGGTAAAATTGGTGTGCGCACACCGCAACAGACCGGCAGTGCATTCTTTACCTGGGTACAACAGCAAGAAGAATTTGATATTGAGCTGAGTGGCATTTTAGGTGTGGGCAAAACCCAGATTTCCGGCACGCCCGGCCAAGTCACATTAAACAGTGCTAAAACGGGTGTGATTCAGGCGGCCAGTGCCGAAGAATTACTGCAACGCGCCACAGGCTGGCAAGCACCGATCAGCTATTTAGTGGACTGGGTACAGGCCCGCCCTGCGACAACGACTGCCAAATTGCAAAAAGATGATACACAGCGGATTAGCCAGATTATTGAACAGGGCTGGACGGTCGATCTCAATTACAATGCGCAGGCAAAAATGCCAAACCGCTTGATTTTAAAGCAGTCACTTGAAAATGGTGCGGAAAACCGTATTACAATGATCATTGAAAACCGTTAATTGACCTGATGTTAGCCCATGATGATTCGTGTTCCCTCGCCTGCTAAACTGAATTTGTTTTTACATATTACCGGTCGCCGTGAAAATGGCTATCACGAGCTGCAAAGCATTTTTCAGCTGATTGATCTGTATGACTGGCTGGAGTTTGAACAAACAGATAATCAACACATCCAGATTGAAGGGCTGGCCTCAGTCGATCTGGAACAAAATTTAATCTATCGTGCGGTACAACTGTTGAAGCCCTATGCTCAAACACTGACCGGGCTAAAGATTCGTCTGGAAAAAAATATCCCGATGGGTGCTGGACTCGGTGGCGGTTCGTCGAATGCAGCCACCACCCTGATTGTGCTGAACCAGCTCTGGCAGTGCGGTTCAAATATCGAGCAACTGGCAGATCTCGGAGTCAAGCTGGGTGCAGATGTACCGATATTTGTACATGGTCGAAATGCCTGGGCTGAAGGCATTGGCGAACACTTAACATTCATAGACTTAGATCAAAAACAATTCATTGTGTTAAAACCTGACTGTTTTATCAGCACTCAACTGCTTTTTTCGCAAAAAGCATTGACAAGAGACACGAAGAGCACTAAATTTTGCGCCTATCAGCAAACGCCATCTGATTTTGGAAATAACTTTGAGCCACTGGCTCGATCCTTATATCCTGAAGTCGATGAAGCGATGCAATATCTCGACCAGTTCGGTATTGCAAAACTTACAGGTACAGGTGCTTGTGTGTTTATTGAAGTCACTGAAAATCTGAATATCGAAGATATTCTTGCAAATGCACCATGTAAAGCTTACCTGGTCAACAGTTTACAAGAATCACCTTTAGTTCAGTTTAAAGTGTAGATAGGGGTATCGCCAAGTGGTAAGGCACCGGGTTTTGATCTCGGCATCCGTTGGTTCGAATCCAGCTACCCCTGCCATTTTCACCTGTAGATGTACTGTATTAGGGGTATCGCCAAGTGGTAAGGCACCGGGTTTTGATCTCGGCATCCGTTGGTTCGAATCCAGCTACCCCTGCCATCTTACAGTTCATCAAATTTAGGGGTATCGCCAAGTGGTAAGGCACCGGGTTTTGATCTCGGCATCCGTTGGTTCGAATCCAGCTACCCCTGCCATTTTCTCGAAAAAAGACAGAACACTCATTTGCTGTAAGACTGTTAATTTACCTTGACACTTTACCGTAAAAATATTAAAGTTCTGCCGCATTAGGGGTATCGCCAAGTGGTAAGGCACCGGGTTTTGATCTCGGCATCCGTTGGTTCGAATCCAGCTACCCCTGCCATCTATTCCCATATATCCCAACCGCCAAGGGTGCTTCATGCCCAATCTTGTCGTTTTTAGTGGATCTGCGCATCCACAATTCGCTCAAAAAGTCGTAAGTCACTTACATATTCCTCTAGGCGCTGCCTCTGTAGGTCAGTTCTCTGATGGTGAAATCGCTGTCGAGATTACTGAAAACGTTCGTGGTAAAGACGTATTCGTCGTGCAACCTACTTGTGCTCCTACTAACGATAACCTGATGGAAATCTTAGTCATGGCTGACGCTTTGCGTCGTGCAAGTGCAGGTCGTATTACTGCCGTGATTCCTTACTTTGGTTATGCTCGTCAAGACCGTCGTCCACGTTCAAGCCGTGTGCCAATTACTGCTAAAGTCGTTGCAGACATGCTGACGACTGTAGGTATTGACCGCGTTGTGATGATTGATCTTCATGCTGACCAGATCCAAGGTTTCTTCGATATCCCTGTAGACAACATCTACGGTACACCAGCGCTACTTGCTGACTTACGTCAGCAGTCACATCACAACCTGATGGTGGTTTCACCTGACGTCGGTGGTGTGGTTCGTGCACGTGCTGTTGCGAAACAAATGGGTGATATCGATCTTGCAATCATCGATAAGCGTCGTCAAAAAGCGAATGAATCACAAGTGATGCATTTGATTGGCGATGTGAAAGATCGTGATTGTGTCATCGTCGATGACATGGTAGATACTGCAGGCACTTTATGCAAAGCAGCTGATGCATTGAAAACTTTCGGTGCTCGCAAGGTTGTTGCTTATGCAACGCATCCAGTACTTTCTGGTAAAGCATTAGAAAACTTAAGACATTCTGTGATTGATGAGTTGGTGGTTTGTGACACCATCCCACTTTCAGATGAAGCTTTAGCACTGGGCAAGATTCGCCAGGTTTCCGTAGCCAGCATGGTTGCCGAAACGATTCGTCGCATTAACAACGAAGAATCTATTAGCGCAATGTTCGATTCTTATCTATAATAGAGCGCTGAATTTTCAAAGCCCTGCCATTTGGTAGGGCTTTTACTCACTAGACTGGTCGCAAGTCTGGTTCATTTAACTTAAATAGGATGTCTATCATGGCAAACTTCGTATTAAACGCAGCAGCACGTGAAGAAGCAGTTCAAGGGAAAGGTTCGAGCCGCCGCCTTCGTCTTCAAGCTAAAGTTCCTGCAATCATCTACGGTGGCGAAGCTGCTCCTGTAGCTGTTACTCTTGAGCTTCGTCAGCTTGTTAAATTTTTAGAAAATAACTCTTTCTTTGAAGAAGTTATCGAAATTGATGTAGACGGTAAAGTTGAAAGCGTAAAAATCCAAGCCTTACAACGTCACCCAGCTAAAAACACGCCTATGCACGCTGACTTTAAACGCGCATAAGTGTTAATGGTGTAATTAGTGTCAAATATTTCACTGATTGTTGGTTTGGGCAACCCAGGTTCTGAGTATGCCCAAACCCGCCATAATGCAGGGGCCTGGTTCGTAGAACGCCTTGCAGAGCAATATGGCATTACCCTCAAGAAAGACCCGAAATTCAATGGATTTAGTGGTCGTGGCAATATCGAAGGTCAAGACGTTCGTCTTCTTCTACCTACAACCTTTATGAACCTTTCCGGTAAAAGTGTTGTTCCTTTCGCCAAATTCTACAATATCGCACCTGAATCGATCCTGATTGCCCATGATGAACTGGATATGAATCCTGGTGTCATTCGCCTGAAAACGGGTGGTGGTCACGGTGGTCATAATGGTCTACGCGATATCGTGCCGCATATTGGTTCAAACTTCCATCGCCTGCGTATTGGAATCGGCCATCCTGGTGCCAAAGACCGTGTTTCTGGTCATGTGCTCAGTAAAGCGCCCAGCAGCGAACAAAAGTTAATGGATGATGCAATTTCACATGCGCTCGCACGTACCAAAATGCTGGTGAATGCAGAAGTACAGCAAGCCATGAATCAAATTAATGCCTATAAGCCTAACTGATCATTCAAAAATCGCTGGACAATTCTGCTTGTCAGAAAGATCATTTAAGCGCAAAATGCGCAAGCCTACCCACTTATCCAGTGTCGTAGAAATTGATTCAACCATATGATGATCAAAGTCTTAGTTCAACTCAGGGGACGCTAGCCATGCTATCTCGTTTATTAAAATGCAAAATTCACCGCGCTCACGTTACACATGCAGAATTACACTATGAAGGTTCATGTGCAATTGATGGCGTTTTGATGGATTTAGCTGGCATTCGCGAATACGAAGAAATTCATGTGTGGAACGTGACCAATGGTAAACGTTTTGCAACTTATGCCATTCGTGGCGAAGATAATTCAGGCATCATTTCAGTCAATGGTGGCGCTGCACATCAAGCCGATGTAGGCGATATCATCATTATTGCAACTTTTGGTGATTTCACTGAAGCTGAAGCAAATGCACATCAGCCACGCTTGGTCTATGCAAATCCAAACAATACCGTCAGCCATACTGCCAACTGTATTCCGGTACAAGTCGCTTAAGTCGATGCGACCAGATTCCCAAAGCTCGCACCTCGCGGGCTTTTTTATGGCCAGAATGACTAAATATAATTAACTGCCCTGCCGCCAGCTTTTAGAACTTTCACAATTTAGGGGCTTTAAATGGGAGTCAACAAGATTAACCAGTAAAGCCTTTCCATTTTCCTTAAGCTTAAGTTCGGCAAATTTGGCATTGCGATAACACGGCTCTAGGCCTTCGGCGAATAAAAAACTATTGGCCGCCGGATATAAAGCTTCAAAACTATTGCGTGGATTCTTTAACAGCAGTTTTACGGAAGATGCCGGATGAACTTGTAACAGACGCGGATCAAAACTGCTTCGTATCACTCGTCGTTGTGCATCCAAGCGTACATAGCTCACGATCTGAGACCGATCTTTAAAATCCTGAATAGTGATATCTGAACCTGTTTGATTCAGGGCAGTTTCATCAGCATCCAGACCAGCAAAATGCAACTGATAGTTCAGCGCCATATAATCGCCCTGCAAAATCGAACGCGGATCGACGGGCGCCAACTTAACAAAAATACTCTGACTATTTCTTAAATGCCATTCATGCTGGATAATTAAGCCCACAAATAAGGCAATACTAAAAATACTCAGGTGTAGCACCCAGAACTTTTTCATGAGGCTACTCCTGTTTTCGACTGAAATTTCGGTGAGCTCAACACATAAGCCAGAAGCAAAACCAGCAGACCTGAAGCAAAGATACTGACACTCTTAAATAAAAAGCTGAGTCCCAGATTGTAATACAGCAACCATAACCAGAAGATCAGTAACAGAACCAATAAGGCCTGCATCAATCGCTGTTGATTGACCATCGCCCAGGCCATAAGTACCAGAATGATGAAAATTTCAAAATAGCCCAGTGCAATCAGTAAAATGCCTACGGCAGGAATCAGCCAGAGTGGTGTCAGCGAAAATTGCTTCAGATGTATTCCGATAAAACTCAGCAGCCATACTGCGGGTAAAATATAGAAAACAATTGCTTCATCTATACCGCGCGGATGCAGTTGCTGCGCTACGCCAAATTGCAACAGACATTGAAAAATAGCCGTTGCTGCCAAAATACTGATCATCCACAGATTCACACTTTTGGCATAAGCTGAAGCAAGCCAGTGTCTTGCAGTGAGTAAAGCCACGGTCAGCACACTGTAATTCAACAGCATGATCCATGTGATCAGGCGATGGTCATGAGAAAATGGGTGCTGCTCGATTAAAACTGCAATTCCCAACGCATGAGCCAGTAATAACTGTAATAGCAGCACCAGCCAATGCATGCGATTCATGATACTTAGCAACGTAATACCGATTTGTATCAGCCAGATCAGCAATAAACTATCTGTCAACAATTCGGTATGAATCAGGACAGCAGCCTGACCGCAAACCCACAAACAATAAGCCAGTTGCCGCAGAAAAACTGAAGGCTTGCTATGAATCAGCCACCAGGCAATCCCGATAAAGATTAGCCCCATCAGGATGGATAAACTTTCCCAATAGGTCAGCAACAGCATGGCCAGTATCACACCAGCAATCCATGCGCCCAGCGCCAGTGGAATGACCGAAAACCGGCTCTGGGGTAACAGCTTTATCAGCAGCGCACTAATCGCCGCAAACCAGCCAAAGATGAGCAAAGCCAGCACCAATAAGCCTGCAGCTGAATTTTGCAAATATTGGTCTGTGAGATCAAAAATCAGAATGCTAAAACTCAGTGCCAGCCCTGCAACCAGCAAACTGGTTTCCAGCTGTTGCTGCCGAGTATAGAAATAAGCACTAAATAACAGTGCTAAGACCAGTACCGAAGCCAAATACCAGATCGAATTCGAGTCGATAAATCGAAACATGCTGAATACCGAAATGAGTACCACCACGGCAATCAACAGATAGCGTAAAACCGGATAATAGCGTAATGCATAGATCAGACTCAGTCCGGTCAACAGATTAAGACTGAGCAGATAGGCAGTTTCAGCACGCACCAACCAAAAGCTTTGTTTAAAATAAAAATAAAGCGCCAGCTGGCTGACCACGCAAAATAATGCAAACACACCAATATTCGGTCGATACAGCCAAGGCAAAAGTAACAATGCCCAAAGCAAAAATAGTTGATAACTGTCCGCGCCAGTCTGATAGATCTGCCCAATCACCGCCAGACTTAAGCCCAGCATTAAACCCGATACAGTATCCAGACTTTGTCTTAACTTTTCTCGCGCAGCAAAATGCACACTCAGCAATGCCGAACCCAGCAATAAAACTTGCGGCATAAACAACTGGACAAATTTCGGCAGCATCCACCAGTTTGCTGCCAGCAGATACACGATACTGACAGCGATCAGCGCGAGTCCAATGATTTGAAGAATCTGAATAACAGCAGGTTGAATAAATAACAGCGGTGAGAATGGATGATCGGGCTTGGTTACTGTTTTAGACATGCTGATCTGTTCAATTTTTATTTGATTTTACCTTAGCATGATTTTTAGCGCATATGCCAGGCAGGAACCTTACAACTGTGCAGTACTTTTTTAAATCAGGATCTGATAAATGCCGTAAAGAGCAATGATCAGCAGAATGAGACCACACAAGGCCAGCAAATGCGGATACAACCGAGAACGGGATAAACGGTTAAAACCCAAATACACCACCGACAGGGTCAGGAAATCCAGCACGATCCAGCTCAAGGTTAAGATTATGAGACTCAAATCGAGATCAGATGTAATACCAATAAACTGCGGGAAAAAAGCCGCAAAGAAAATAATATCTTTGGGATTGGAAATACCGACCAGAAAACCCTGCTGAAAGCCGCCACGTACCGGAGATAACTTCTTTTGAGTTGACTCTGCTTGCTGGAAAATCACCTCCCGAAATATTTGCAGCCCCAGATAACCAATATACAGACAACCCAGCAACTTGATGGCATCCAGCCACTGTTCATTAATGACCAGCAAGCCTTTCAGGCTTAATATCGATAAAGCAATCAATATCAATGAAGCGAAATTGGTGCCAAAAATAGTTCTTAAAGCCGCAGCATAACCGCCTTTTAGACCGGCACTGGCCACCAGCAACATCACCGGACCAGGCGTGGCGATCATTACCACAACAGCCAGACAATACAAGAGTGATTGATAGTAAATAATTATATTGACAAATATAGTCAAACATATACAATTTAGGTATTAAATTTTAAAAAAACTTGCAATGAAATACTTGACTGAAAGCTTAAAGAAAGTAGAGCAAGACCTT
>NZ_VPCG01000114.1:0-1011 GCF_013418355.1 Acinetobacter sp. YH12151
AGAAAGCGATTTACACTATCATGCGAGATATTATAAGTCTCGGCAAGTTGTGTGCAGCTAATAGAGTTCGGTTCTGTCATGAGAAAGCCCATATAAATGGGTAATGTACAAGTTGCTGTAGAAGCATCTTTAATTCGTCTGATCACAGATACTTTATAAAGTATTTTAATACTTTTTTGAATCCGTCAATGCGTAAGTCCTAATATAATAAATTAAGATTCTCCTTCGCTAATTTAAAAGCTGGAGATCAACAGATATTAACAAGTGATCCTTGGTCTCTAATTAATTCACACCTTCAACAAAAAATTTCAAGAAGTAGAGGTGATAATAAAATTTTCTTAGAGCGTTCTTTATATTTCTCATCTTTAGCTGAATCTTTTTATAAAGCCGCTAACAGTATTCTTTTACCAACTCGAGCAACATTACTTTATTATGGGATGCTGAACCTTGTAAAATGCTTTTTGTCCTATAATAAAATTGAATTAGAAACCGTACATGAGCATCATGGTTTAAATTTACCGCTTGGCACAGACAGTACTATTCAGGTAAAGCCAAAATCTAACGAAGGAGTAAATATATTTGCTACTTTTTCTGAAATTCTAGGTAAGAAAATCACTCATCCTTTTAATATTAATTTTCGCCAAGCCGTAACTAATATTCCCGAAATTCATAGTCTATGTCATGGCTTAGGACTTCTACCTAAAAGAAAATTACTACCTATTCAGATAGAAATCTTAACTAACCCTGAACATAATAAATTATTTACCGAAATTCTTATTGATAATGAACAAAAAACCAAAGTTGATATAAACAGATTTCTTAAAAATGAAAGATTAAATTATTTCAAAGAAGGCCTCCCTCGTGAAGGGAAAATAGTATACAGAGGCTTTGTTGCACAAACCTATCTGTAAAGGCTTTTTCAGCGATATAATTTTCAAATGAAGAAGCCTACACACAAAATCTACCGCACAACCAATTGGCCCGCATATAACCGAGCACTCATGAGTCGCG
>NZ_VPCG01000004.1:0-76937 GCF_013418355.1 Acinetobacter sp. YH12151
AGCAACTGAGTGACACCACCAACTACAAGCTGGATGGCAACACGGTGGTGTTGACGCAAGCGGGTCTGGCCTTGGTCAACCGCGGTGAGAAACTGCCAGCATTTACGTTGACGCCGAATGACGGCAAGGTGGACGGCACGGCTGCCAACGTCGATCCGTTGGTGACAGCATTGCCGAGACCCACCATTACCTTGGAACCCATCACTGGCGACAACGTAATCAACAAGTCCGAATCCGAGCGCGACAACGTGCCGATGACAGGTACGGTGGGGGATGATGCGAAGGTGGATGACATCGTCACGCTGGCCGTGAATGGCAAGACCTTCACCGGCAAGGTCTATGATGACAACGGCATCTTGCGCTTCAGTATTGATGTGCCTGGGGGTATTTTGGCTACTACTACGTCCATTACCGCCAGCGTAAGTACTGCGGATGCAGCTGGCAATGTGGGTACGGGCAGTACCGACCATACCTATTCGGTGGATACGGAAGCTACAATAACCATCACCGGCCCGCTGGCCGTTGACGATGTGATCAACGCGCTGGAATCGGACGAGAGTCTGACCATCACCGGCACGACCACGGGCGTGGAAGCAAACCAGCCGGTGGAGGTGGTCGTGGGCGGCAAGATCCACTACGCAACGGTGGGTACTGATGGCAACTGGACCGTGACGGTGCCTGCGGACAACGTGGGTGACCTGGCCGATGGCCCGTTGACGGTCACGGCAACGGTAAGCGACGAGGCCGGCAACGTAGCCTCGGACAACCATGCGGTCACGGTCGATACCGTGCAGCCAGGCGTGACGGTGACTATCACCGACGCGGTGTTGAACATCGCCGATCCCAGCAGCGACCTGACCATCGTCTTCAGCGAAGTGCCGCACAGTGCCACGGGCGTCGCGTTGACATCCGAGCAGGTCAAGGCTCTGCTGAACTTGCCGGCGGGCGTGAGCGTGGGTGATCTGACCACCAGCAATGGCGGCCTGACCTGGACCGGCACTCTCACCGCCGACAGCGTTGTCAATGCGACTGACCTGACGGTAACGGTGCCGGCCAACAGCTACTACGACCAGGCGGGCAATGCCGGTACAGGCAACAGCGACAGCGTGACCGTCGATACCACTGCGCCGACCATCGACCAGGCTGCAATCGGCGACGGCAACCTGTCGCGCGATGAGGCGACCAACATCACCCTCAGCGGCACCACCACCGGTGTCGAGGCGGATCAGACCGTCACCGTGACCGTGACCGATGGGAACGGTGCCACCGTCGTGGTCACCGCCACCGTCGGTACCGATGGTAGTTACAGCACCACCGCCGACCTCACCGGTCTGGCCGATGGCCCGATCACCGTGTTGGCCGAAGTCACCGACAAGGCGGGTAACCCGGCCAATGACAGCGAGGGGGCCACCCTCGACCTGACCGCGCCGACCATCACCATCACCACGGTGGCGAGCGGCGATGACATCGTGCAGTGGGGCGAGAAGACTGGCAGCGGCATCACCGTCGCCGGTACGGTCACTGGCGTGGCCGAAGGCACTACCGTCACCGTGATCTTCAACGATGTGGATGGCAGCCCGATCGTCGTCACCGGCACGGTCGCTGCAGGCGGCACCTGGACGGCTCCGGTCACCCAAGCACAAGCTGCTTTGTTGAAGGACGGCAGCGCCAGCGCCACCGTCAGCGATGCCGCTGGCAACAGCGCGAACACCAGCCACACCTACACCGTCGCTGCGCCGCCACCGCCGGTCATCACTGGTTATGGCGACAACATCGACAGCGTGCAGAGCACCACGGTCGTCCCCGGCGCACCAACGCCTGCCACCACCATTGCTGGGCAGGTGCTGGGCGATTGGCACCAGCCGCAGGGCTTCACGCCTGTCAGCAATGAAGCTGGCGAACACGGCGTGTTCAGTATCGATGCAAACGGCCACTGGAGCTACCAGCTCAACACGGGTATCGAAGCCGAGTTGACCGCTTCGGCAGGTCCGTTGATGGACTACTTCACCGTTACGGGCGCAGACGGCAAGAACTATCAGGTCCAGGTTTCCACCCACGATGCGCAGGTGGAGGTCACCACCGTACTGCTGAAAAACATCGGTTCGGTCGGCAACAGCTACATCGATGACGGCCAGCTTGATGGCGTGGCCGCTGGCCAGACGATCGACTCCGGCAGCGTCACCGTCAACGGCGCGCCGGTTGCGATCGGCGAGGCCATTCGCGTGGCAGCCGGTGAAATCACCATCCACGCCGATGGCAGCTACACCCTGGAGCCGTACAGCAACAACACCGACATCGTGGTGGAATACACCGTCGGTGGTATGTCGCAGAGCCAGATCATCACCACCGCCGCCAATACCGTGAACTACAGCAATGACGTGCTTGGGGACATCACTGGCACGGTGGATCCGGCGCTGGTCAATGAGAATGGTGAGGTCACCTTGCGTCTGTACGCCAACAAGTTCACCACTTCAGATGAGATACAGGGCGTGCCTGGCTTCCCTAATGGTGCTGACGTGACCGTAACGGTGGACCCGAACACTGGCGCATGGACCATCAGTGCGGATCAGTTCCACGACGTGCTACAAACCATCTGGGCCGCTGGCCACCTTCGCAACGACAACATCTACCTACAGGTGAAGGCGGTCGACCCAGTGACTGGCAAGGCCAGCGAGGCCTCGCAGAAATACACCTTCGTCACCGATACCGTCGCGCCGGAAGCCACCAGCGTGGATTACGTCGAAGGTCAGAACGAAGTCACGGCACTGGTATCGGAATACGCTGGTCCGTTCGGTGATCAACAAGGCGCCAATACTGGTAACTTTGTGACCGTCACTTATAACGGCAACGTGGTTGGTACGGGTACGGTGGGCGACCGGATTGCCGGTACCGATTACCTGTCGATCAAGGTGGATCTGAATTCTAGCGGGCTGGGTCTAGCGGACGGGGAAACGTTCGACAGGTCGAAGCTCAAGGTTCACATCACCGACAGTGCAGGCAATATCGGCATCAGCAATGACCTTGTCATTGACCCAGAGGACTTGCTTGATCTGCCACCGGTCATGGTGACGGGCTATGGAGATGCCGTTTCTGGAGGCATACACAACGCCGATGTGATCAACGGCGGTGTGACCAACGACAACAAGGGCACAATTAAGGGCAGCATCACACTGGAGGAAGGGCATTCAGTTACCCACATCCTGGTGTACCTACACAACCTGTCCAACCCAATTATGATCAGCACTACGGCAGACGGCACTCCGCTCGCCGAGGCCACAGGTACGGTGACCTGGGAAGTACCGCCTGAGCGTCTGGGCCCACCGATCACCACCACTGGCTCCCTAGCCGATGGCGCCGTCACGGTGACGGCGCGTGCCTACAACGATGCCACCGGCCTGCGTGGAGAGGTCTCCAGCAACTTCACTATGACCGTGGATACCGCAGCGCCTACCGTGGATGTCGAGATCGACGCGGTCAAGCTGCTGGCTGGCCAGACTACCGATCTGAGCATCAAGTTTAGCGAAGTACCGTACAACGATGCCACCGGCACCGCACTGACGGCCGAGCAGGTCAAGGCATTGCTGAACTTGCCGACGGGCGTGAGCGTGGGTGATCTGACCACCAGCGATGGCGGTCACACCTGGACCGGCACCGTCACCCCGACGTCGGGCATGGCGGATGAAACGCTCACGATCAGCATCGATGCGGGCGGCTACCACGACCGTGCCGGTAATGTCGGTGGCGGCGACAGCGACAGTGTGCGTGTGGATACCCAGGCTCCGATGGTCACTGTCGAAATTGCGGATGGCGATCTGATCGCCGGTGAAACCACCACGGTGACCCTGACCTTCAGCGAAGTGCCGCACAACGCTTCGGGCCAGCCGCTGACGGCGGCGGAAGTCCGTGCATTGTTGGGCAACCCTGCCAATGTCAGCATCGGCAACCTGACCAGCAGCAACGGCGGCCTGACCTGGAGTGGCACCCTCACTCCGAATGCCAACTACGAGGGCAGCACCACCGTGACCGTGGGCAACGGCAGCTACTACGACAACGCCGGCAACGCCGGTAGTGGCAACAGCGACAATGTGGTGATCGATACCCGGCCGCCGAGCGCCGCCGATGACAGCGGTTCGGTCACCGAAACCAGCAACACCGTGCCGGGCGTTGGCTCGGCCAGCGGCAACGTGCTCAGCAACGACGGCAGTGCAGCCGGCACGGTGACCGGGTTCAAGGTCACCGTGGGCGGTGTCGAGTACACCGCAGCGCCGGGTGGGTCGATCACCACCACCTACGGCACCATCACCATCGGCACGAACGGTGCTTACACCTACACCCTGGACAACGGCCGCCAGGTCACCCAGGCGCTCAACAATAACGATCATCCTGTCGAGGTGATCACCTACACGGTGCGGGATGCGGCGGGCAACACCAACACCGCCAACCTCAACATCACCGTCAACGGCAGCAATGACGCACCGACGATTACGATCGATACCGCCAGCGAGCAGCCGCCGGTGAGCGGCGGCAATTTGGGCGATGGCCGGTTCTCCTCGGTTGGCACGGCAGGCGACAACAATGCCAGCACCAACACCATGACCTTCAACGTCGGCACTGGTGTGGACCCGTCCACGGTGCGCACGGTGATTAACCTCGATCGGGTGGACAACACCTTCAGCCTGTTGGTCAACGGCCAGGATATTTTCAGTAACAGAACGGGTTCCACGACCATCTTCCAGCTGGAAAACGAAACCACCACCAGCACGGGGCAGCATGTCGTCACGCTGCGTTTTGCCGATGGCACCTGGCTGGGTGTAGGCAATCCCTGGACTGCCAATAGCAACGGCCTGCCGCGTTTCCAGATCATCATGACCGAGGACGGCGTGCGCTTCTATGCCACCCGCAACATGAACTCCACCGAGTTGGAGGAAATCTTCATCGGTACCCGAAACGGCACGAATTTCGCAACGATCTTCCCGCAAGGGTTGACCAACCCCGGGCTGGGCGTACCGGATTTCGTGCCCGGCGGGAACACGGTGACCGTGGTCAATCCCAATGGCTCAGGCCAGGACCTGATTTCCGGTTATGTGAAGGTCACCACCGGTGGAACCTTCAGCATCAGCGATTGGGACAACGACCAGGTCCAGTCCGCCGCCATCACTCTGCTGGGCACCCAGACCGGCGACAAGCTGATCACGGTGCTGCCGCTGGGCATCACTGCCAGCGAAACCACCGTCGACGGCAACAAGGTGCTGACTCTGACCGGCCCGGCCTCGCTGGCCGACTTCGAGGATGCCATCCGCTCGGTGATGTTCCAGCCGGGCGCGGCGGGTGGCGAGCGGACCGTGCAGATCCAGTTGACCGATCCGAACGGGGCGCAGTCCAACGTGCTCAGCGGTACCGTGAGCGCGGGGGCCACGACACTTGCGGCAGACGGGACTGCAAGCGTGACTGAGTGGACCAATGCCGGTTTCGAGGTGGCGGGCTACACGACCAATGCGACCACGCTCTTTACCAATGGCAGCCCGGCCCAAGGGCTGATCGTGGGCGCAGCGTTGGATGCGGCGTTGGCGGCATCGACGGGTGTGGACGCCAGGAATCAGACGAATGGTTGGGCAGGTGAGCGTGGCAATGGCATCGGTGTGACCGGCGGTACCGATGTCCGTATCTCCGGCACCGAAAGCCTAGTGATCGATATCGGTTATGACGTGCAGTCCGCACGCCTAACCTTCACCAACTTCACCTATGGAGAAACCGCGCTGTGGTATGCCTATGACGCTGCCGGGGTGTTGGTTGCCAACGGATTGTTGAGTGGATTGGGTAATGGTTATATCAATAGTCAGAACACCACCCGGCGGCCTTTCGACCTCAATGGCATCGACGGTGACTTCCGCTACCTGGTCATGAAGGCGGACACCGGCAACTTCCTGGTGGATGGACTGGAGGTGAAGGGCTCGACCAACACCTACACCATCGGCGAGTTCGATTACGGCACCTCGGGTATCGCCGGCAGGAGTGCATCTGCCGAAAGCTTCGTTGCCGATTCGTTCGATGATGATCTGCTGATAAGCGGTTTCGAGAATGACAGCCTAAATGGCGGTGCAGGAAGTGACATCCTCAATGGTGGTTCAGGTAACGATACCTTGATAGGTGGTTTGGGTTCAGACACAGCGATCTATGTGGTCTTAAATGCTGCCGATGCGACTGCTGGCAATGCTACCGATACATGGAAAGATTTCCATTTTGGTGACACTGCTACGGATAGCGAAGCTGACAAAATTGAGTTTAGCGCAGACTTCTTTACCGGATTGCTAGAGGATCACTCAAATATCGCAGACTATATCTCTGTAACTGAGGATGGCGATAATGTCGTAGTGTCGGTAGATCGTGATGGTTCGGCAACCGCCTATCATTCGACAGAATTACTGGTGCTTGAAAATCAAGCGGGTTTAACTTTGGAGCAGTTATTGGCAAACGGTCAAATCATCATCGGTTAATATCATATTAAGGGTGGCTTTCGAGTCACATACAAAGTACAGGGATGTGGATCATCCCTGTGCTTTGAGTTATTTATCCATTGGAGCGTATAACCTTGTGGTTTAGCACGAGGTTATACGCGACTGGCGTAAGTCATACGACAGGGAATGTCGTATTCAATTTCTTTATTCTTCATTACTTAGAAGTATTACTGTTAAAGGGCTTTGTTGCACAAAGATTTCATAACTATATGATTTTAAAAGTTTTGATTATTTTTTGATCCAAAATTAAATTTATTTAAATCAGATGCTTACATATTTATGCAACAAAGCCTCTCTGATGTATAAAGCTCCAATACCTTTAGGGCCAAAAATTTTATGTGCAGAAAGGGAAAGAAAATCAATATTTAATTCATCCACATCAATTTTACTTTTAGATAAGATTGCGCGGCATCAACATGAAATTTGATATTTTTTTTGAAGCAAGCATCGCCAATTTCTTTGATAGGTTGAATAGATCCTAGTTCATTATTTACATGCATAATGCTAACAAGTACTGTATCTTCACGCATATGTGAAATAATATCTTGTGCTTTTACAATGCCATTTACTTGTGGTGCAATATAAGTGATTTCATAATCAAATTCTTTTTTTAAAAAATTACAAATAGATAAGACACATTTATGTTCGATAGTGCTTGTTATAAGAAGTCAGTGTTACTTTTGCCAACACGTCTGATGGTCAGGCAATTACAGTGACAGGTATTGTACAGGCCGATGGTATATGGTCTGCTACTGTAACTGCACAACAAGCGGCAAAATTGTTAGATGGTACGGCAACAGCAACTGTACGGGATCATGGGGATAATACAGCAACATCTGAGGTTGCAAGTTATGTGGTAGATGCTCTACTAGCAAATGTGACGCATTATTATGATGATATTGACAGTGTACAAAACACAGTAACAACTTTTGGTGTATTGTCAGATGTTTCCATCTCTAGCAAAGTGACTGTTGCTTGGGATTCCAATGCCGTTATCGTCGAACAGAGTAATGTGGCAACTACATATGGTACATTTAGTATCGATGCAAATGGAAACTGGACTTATAAATTAAGTACTAATTTACAAAGTACGCTTGATTTAACGAAAGCTCCATTAACTGATATTATTTCTGTGACTGATAGTTTAGGAAAAGCGTATGAAGTTAAAGTATCTATTAATGAGAATGGTTATGCCGAAGGCTGGGTTGGCATATCTGCAACGACTGCTTCATTAAGTGCAGAAACTAATATTGCCAGTGATGGAAATACATTTACTATTTAACCTGAGTTCGATGAAATCCACTTAGCCTTTTAGCATATTTTGGAAAGTTGGCTTATTGGGGTTCAAGCAATAAGCCACTACAGCAGCCATAATATTCACCATGAAGTTGTTGACCGAACGATGACGTGAATGTTCAAGTTGCTGCAAATTTTTTAACTGATCATTTACTGTTTCGATCAATCCTCTTTTGCAAAGCAATTGTTTTTCTTGTTCAGTATGAATAGGTTTATTTTTCATATTCCTGCGTGATGGAGTCAATATTTTTAGTCCTCTGGCTGCTAAAGCTTCAGCTTTTGCTTTGCTCAAATAGCCTTTATCTCCGAGTAAAATTCCTTTTAACTCTTTAGTTAAAGATTCAAGTACAGCAACATCATGAACATTTCCTGATGTAAGTGTGAGATTAATAATTTCACCTAAATTATTGATAATCAGGTGTAATTTAAAACCATAAAACCAACCCGTACTACTTTTTCCACGACCGGCCAAACCTTTAAATACACGATGCCTTTTAATCCGAAGATTATGGCAAACCACCAATTTAGTGGAGTCAATGATACTGATTCCCGTATCTTTTCCTTTCACTTGATGGAAGAAACTACTCAGAGCTTGCAAACAACGGGGCATGATTTCAATAAATCGGTTGTAGCTAAGCAGTTTAGGAAAAGCAGATTTCCAGAATGGAACGATCATTTGGCAATAAAAATATTTGAAGAATCTAAACCCGGATTGATGAAATAAAATGACAATGGTCATTGCTTCAGACAAGCTTAAAGCTGACTTTTTCAGCCTGGTTTTTTGATCAGAAATTAAAGCTTTCTCTAAAGACTCATTAAATTTTTTGCAGAAATCATCCAAAATACAAAATAATTCGGTAATATGATCCATTGAAAAGCCTTGTTTTATAACATTTTGTCTTGAGAACCAATATGTTACAAATACAGGGTGAACCGTACCGGGTTTGTCGGAGACTTTTTTATTTAAGTTAGGCCACCTGACCTAACGGGTTAATCTTATCATAGTACATTGCTTCAAACTCAAAAGGCGATACATAACCCAGTGCACTGTGTACACGCTTTTTATTGAACCAATCTACCCAGTTTAGTGTCGCAAGTTGTACATCTGCTAAACCTTGCCAATCTGCTTTTAAATATTCAATCACCTCTGTTTTGTATAAGCCATTCACCGTTTCAGCCAGAGCATTATCGTATGAATCACCAGTTGTACCGACTGATGCTCGTAAATTTGCAGCTTCTAAACGATTGGTATAGCGAATAGAAAGATATTGAACACCTCTATCGGAATGATGAATCACATTCTTTGGCATGCCTCGATCGTGCAATGCTTGCTCAAGTGCATCGAGTACCATATCTGTATTCATCCGTGTAGATACTTTCCATCCAACAATTGCTCGTGAGAACACATCAATAATAAATGCGGTGTAGACCCAGCCAGAATTGGTTTGAATATACGTAAAGTCACTGACCCATAATTGGTCAGGTCGATCAGCACTAAAATTCCGTTTCACTAAATCACTTGCCCGTTTTTGATCATCTCGGCTGCGGGTAGTTTGTTTGTTCTTACCACGCCAAACACCTTGTATATCTAGCTTTTGCATCAATCGAGCAACTGTACAACGTGCGATAACATAACCTTCACGTTTCAATTGTTGCCAGACCTTACGCACACCATATCGACCTGAACTTTCTTTCCAAATTCGTTTAATTTGTTCAGCATGATACTCATCATGTAGATCTCGTTTCGCTCGATGTTCTGGATTGTCAGCGAGATCTAAAGTTCGGTAATAGGTTGAAGCTGCGATCGGTAAAATCCTACAAATCGCATCAACACCATATAAGTCTTTATTGTTATGGATGAAATCCACCATTATTTGTGTGGGCGGTCGAGCTCCGCCTGGGCGAAAAAAGCGGCTGCTTTACGTAGAATTTCATTGGCACGCTTTAATTCTTTAATTTCACGTTCCATTTGCTTCATTTTTTCTTGATCAGATATCTGTTGTACTTTAATAGGATTTTGCTGATCTAAATGCTTTTGATGCCAGGCACGAAGTGTTTCAGGAGTACAACCAATCTTAGGCGCAATTGCTGTGATTGCAGCCCAAGTAGAAGGATAATCTTTTTCAGATTCAATCAATAATTGAACCGCTCTTTCTCTGATTTCAGGGGTATATTTTAATTTTGTCATCGGGGTAGTCTCTCAGAATATTGACTCTCCGACAAACCCGGTACGGTTCACTATCTAGTTAAGTATTTCTAATAAAACTATAAAGTGATACAGTTGACACAAAAAATAAATGTTCAAAATATACATTTATTTTGATATAAAGGGTGGTGTTTCAAAAAGTATGCTAGTTAATTCTGTCAATAGAGAAATTGAAAATAAGTAAATTAAATTCACTATATTTTTAATGCTTTATGAGATATCAATTGTGGTTAAAATATAATCAGCATACTTTTTGAAACACCACCTGATATAAAGATGTTGAAATGTGCACTGCGTCACAATAATAATTTTTCAGTAGATTCATGGAAAGATATTTGTGTAGGAAATGTGCTTGAAATTGTTCCTTAAATTGTTCTAAGTCCACAAGGGATAGTTATGTTGAGATTGTCACTTTTAGCTGTTGTAGCTTCATTGGGGGTAGCGGCTTGCACATCAAGCCCATATACGAAGCCATCAGATTTACGTTTTCAGAAAAAAACGCAAGAAAATAATCAACCTATTGTATTAAAGCGAGATGAGAAGCTTTGTGGTGGTGATACAGCAGAACAGCAAAATTGCCCGATTGAATTTTATATTGACAGTATTAAAGCTGGAAATTTTTATATAAATAATTCGGCTCAATATGCATTGAAACCAGAAACATATAATTTCAAAGTAAAAAACTGTACTGAAGAATCATGCCAAAGTTGTGATGTTGACTTAAACGTAGGAAAGCTAACAAGCAATGAATTTGTACTCTCTGTCAATACAAACGGTAAACCTTTTATTTCCAATAATGGTCAGCCTTTAAGTTGTGAGGTGAAGCACAAGGTTGCTGCTCAGGAACAGATAATACGAGTGGATTTAGCTGCGGACACTTTATTTAAATTTAACGGTTCTTCCTTGAATGATTTACTGCCAAAGGGGCGTCAAGAGGTCTTGAATGTTGCTTCGCAAATTCATAACAACTTCGTTTCTGTAAGCCGCATTAATTTAGTTGGTCACACAGATCGTTTGGGAAGTGATAGCTATAACAATCAATTGGGGCAAAACCGTGCAGACACAGTACGCAACCTGTTGGTTCAAAACGGTGTATCTGAAAATAATATTTCAACGTCTAGTGCAGGCAAAAATCAACCTGTGACGAATGGTTGTTTTGATGTAAAACAGCGTGAAGAACTCAAAGCTTGTTTACAGCCTGACCGCCGTGTAACTGTCGAAATTACAGGCATTACTAAATAGTTAAAGTTTTAGAAGATAAAAGAATATAATTTTTTGGGTAAAAATATGACTAATTTTATTGTAATTGAGAAAGACTCATTAAATAAGTCTACAGTAAATGCGACACAGATTACATTAACCGAAGCTTCTATTGTTCATACTAAAATGAGCCGTGATGACGTCGACGAATTTATCCGTGATGGCAATAACTTAGTGCTTAAGTTAAAAAATGGTGAAGTTGTTGTTATTGAGAATTTTTTTATAACATATGACGATGTCGCTTCAGATTTGGTTTTTGAAGAAGATGGGTGTGTTCTATATTGGTTTGATGGCGTATCGGGTTTTAAAGGCATTCCAGGATTAGAAGCATTATTGCCTGCTGTTGAAAGCAGTCAACTCGTTGGATTGTTACCTTGGTTGGTGGGTGCTGCTGTAGTTGGTGGCGCTGCAGCAATTATTGATCACAATGACAAGGATGAAGAACCGAAAGATACTACAGCACCAACTGTTGAGATTAATGATGGTGGTGATGGTGTTATCAATCCAACTGATCTTGTCAACGGCAAAGTTACAGTGACTGTTAAGCCGACCGAGCCAGTTGTAGAGGGTGATAAGATTACGATCACTCATCCAGATGGTTCAATAGAAGAAATTGAAGTTACAGCATCAAGCAAAGATGACATTAACAACAATGGTATTACTGTTGAAGTAACTCCTGCTGCGGAAGGTAAAGATACAGTTGTTACCGCAACAGTGACCGATAAAGCTGGCAATACGTCACCAGAAGGCAGCGATAATTCAACAGTTGACTTGGTAGTTCCGGGCGATGTTGACGGTGACGGTGAAAAAGACCTAACAGGTGCGCCAGTTGTTGAAATTCAAGATGGCGGTGATGATGTCATTAACCCATCAGATGTTGATGAGAATGGCAAAGTTGATGCAAAAGTAACCTTCCCGAAAGATGCGGGTTATAGCGTTGGTGATACTGTTGTGATCAAAGATCAAGATGGCACTGAACTGGTTAACCGTCCATTAACAGCTGAAGACCTTGAAAACGGCATTACTGTCAAAGTAACTTCTGCAGCGGAAGGTGAAGACACTATGTCAAACATAACGCTCCTTTCATTCATTTTAAATTTGAATTTATCTTAAGTTAATTTTGGATAAAGATAGATAAAAATTGTAATGAAAATGGCTGCAATTACAGTACTCATTTAATGCTATGACGCAGCATTTGAAAAACTCCCACGGTATGAATTTACCAAGATGCTTAAATCATGAATTTTATAAAATCAAAGATATGGCTTGTGCTGTTTCTTCCGTTTTGTGCACCAATAATGCCTATTTATGCAGCAAAACCAAAAAATTATTTAGACTCAGCTAAAGCAAACATCGAACAGTTTTTTTCGTCGCAACCTGCAGATTTGAATCAAGTGAGTATTCAAGAACTAAGTAAATACTCATGGGGTGAGCAGACAGCGCAAGATACTTTGCCAGTTATCAAATTGAGTGGTATTCAACAACAACTTAAAGGTATGGAAAAAATAAGCATTAACTCTGAAGCTGAGCTAACACTTTTTGATGCAATTCATCAAGCGCTACAGCGTCGACCTGAAATCACTCAGAGTATTGCTACTATTGCAGGCCAAGGTGCAAACATTGATGCGGCGAAAGCACAATATTTTCCTCAAATCTCTGGTGGTATTAGTACAGCTGATTTAACGACTGGCGAACGGGGAAGACAGCTTTACAGTTTATCAGCGACACAGGTTTTATATGATTTTGGAAAAATCAAAAGCGATATCAATATAGAAGAAGCGAAGTTATTACGAGAACAAGCAAATACATTAAATAGCATTGATGATATTGCATATCAAACAGCGAATGCGATGGTCAATATTAACCGTTATCAAGAAATCGTTCGTATTGCTAATCAACAAATCAAAGGAATTGCTCGAATTGCAGAAATCGCTAATTTACGGGCTAAAGCGGGTATTAGTAGTCAGGCAGATCCGATTCAGGCACAGTCAAATTTAGAAGCGGCGCAGTCAAATTTACTCATACAAGAAACGCAGTTAAAGCAGTATCAGCAAAAGTTACAAATGCTGCTGGGCTATGATGTGTCCCATTTAAAGATGAGGATTCCAAATACTATTATTCGTAATGCAGGTTTATACAATGACCCTGAATTTACGCATCTTCCTAAGATGATAGCAGCTCAGGCAGCAGTACAAATTGCCAAATTTCAAAAAGAACAAACAAAACTAAGTACATATCCAACAATTAATATTAAAGGTAGCTTAAATCAAGCTTTGAATGGGAAAAACCCAAATAATAATGAAGATGATGGTTTTTATAGCTCTGTCATGTTGGAAGCGAATAGCAACTTTTTCCAAGGCGGGGCAGCCCGATCAAAACTCCGTTCTGCTAATTATGCGGAAGAAGCAGCAAAAGCAGCAGTTAACACAGTTTATTTAGATGTTTTGGATCAGGTACAGCTCATTCGTGTGCAGGTCGAAAATAAGCAAAAGCAAATGGATGTTCTAGCTTTAAGAAAAGAAACCACGGCACGGACAAAAGAGTTGTATCAAGAACAATATAAATTAGGCACCCGCACAGTGGTGGATTTATTGAATTCTGAACAAGCAATTCATGCTGCCGCACAGGAAATTGAAAATGCAAGATATGATATTTACGCGGCCCTAATTCAGTATATCTATGTTACTGGTGCTTCAAGAGCATTTTATCAACTAAATAATACTTCTATTCAAGGGTTTGAAATTTTACCATGAGCAAAACTATGAATTATCAGCCATGGCTTCAAGCCGTTCTAGCAATTGCAAAACATTATCGTATCGAACCATCTGAAGAGCGTTTACGCTTGCAACTCGATTGGAATCCGAGCCAGTCACTTGATGATATTTTGATTTTGGTGAGCCGTCAGATCGGGATGAGTCTAAGAAAAACTGAATTTAGTGAAGATATTTTGAATCCGTGGCGTTTACCACTTCTTATTCAAATGAGAGATGGGCAAGTTGGCGTATTGAATCAACTCGATGCCAATGGGAATGCGAATATTCAGTTCAGTGGTGATCAGGGATTAGCACAAGTACTTACTGTAGAGTTATTAAAAGAAAATGTGAACAATGTTTATATTTTAAGACCTGAGAAATCAATTCCTGATGTCCGTATTGATGAGTATATTAAACCATATGAGCAGAACTGGTTTTGGACGATTGTGCTAAGAGATTGGAAGCGCTATTTGGATGTGATGTTTGCATCATTAATGGCCAATATCCTTGCCTTGGCGACAATTTTATTTTCAATGAATGTTTATGATCGAGTTATTCCTGCACAGTCTGTTCCAACTTTATGGGTATTAGCCGGTGGTGTACTCATTGCAGCAATATTTGAATTTTGTTTACGAGTCGCACGTATTTATTTATCAGACATTATCGGAAAACGTGCAGATCTAAAAATCTCAGATAAGGTATTTGGTCATGCTTTAAGAATTAAAAATAAAGAGCGATCCAAATCCACAGGTACGTTTATTTCGCAAATACGTGAATTAGAAGGTGTTCGTGAATTAGTCACTTCTACAACCATTTCAGCGATTGCAGATTTGCCTTTCTTCTTTTTGTTTTTGGCAATTTTTTGGCTGATCGGTGGCAATCTGTTTTGGGTAATGGTTTTGGTTGTACCTTTAATGATTATTCCTGGAATTTTGATTCAAAAGCCATTGGCAAAATTAGCATCTGAAGGAATGCGTGAAGGTGCTATTCGCAATGCAACACTGGTGGAAGCTGTTCAAGGTATAGAAGATATTAAGTTATTGCGAGCGGAATCTCGATTTCAGAACCAATGGAATCACATGAATGAAGCTGCTGCAGATATTTCAATGCGCCAGCGGAAATTAGTTGGAATTGTGGGGGCGTGGACTCAGAAAGTGCAAGGGCTTACTTTTGCGATTGTCGTACTGGTTGGATGTTTTGCTGTGATGAAAGGGGAAATGACTACAGGTGCATTAGTTGCTTGTTCAATTTTATCATCGCGCATGCTTGGACCAATTGCACAGATTTCAGGAGTTCTAGGGCGTTTTCAACAAGCTAAAGTTGCTAAGACAAGTTTAGATGAGCTTATGAAGAAACCAGTTGACCAAGCACCAAATGCACATTTAATTCATAGACCTGTTTTGAATGGACATTATGAACTTAATAATATTGTCTTCAAATATAGTGAAAACGATGCAAAACCTACTCTCATCATTCCTAAACTTGAAATTCAAGCGGGTGAGAAAATTGCGATTTTAGGTCGTAATGGTGCAGGTAAATCAACGCTATTACAGTTGCTATCAGGGATGCAAGAACCTGTTCAAGGGAAAATCAATTTAGATGGGGTTGACTTGGGGTTAATTGATCCAACTGATGTACGTCGAGATATGGGCTTACTCAATCAGAATGCACATTTGTTTTTTGGTTCTGTACGTGAAAATTTAACATTAGGCTCACCTTTGGCGACTGACCAAGAGCTTTTAAATGTGCTCAATCTCACAGGGGCATTAAACTTTGTATTAGATAAGAAAGAAGGTTTAGATCATCAAATTTTAGAAGGTGGTGTTGGTTTTTCTGGTGGCCAGCGTCAAGCTTTACTTTTATCACGATTATTACTTCGTCAACCAAATATTCTATTGCTTGATGAGCCGACAGCCGCAATAGATGACGTTTCTGAAAAACAACTAATTCAGAACCTTAAGGGGTGGTTAGGACAAAAAACTTTGGTCATTGCAACGCATCGTCGAGCAGTACTTGAGTTGGTGGATCGAATTATTGTAGTACATGATGGAAAAATTGTTATGGATGGTCCTAAAGAGCAAGTATTAGGTAATACTCAAACCAATATAGCGAGTACAGCATCATGATTAGAAAATATATAAAAAGTGATATTGTAAAGGCTAAAGAATTAGAACCTGCATTACCGAGAGCTAGCTTATTTATCTGGATTATTTGTATTGGTCTTTTGTCATTACTCATCTGGGCATGGCTTTTTAAACTTGAAGAAGTTTCAACAGGAATTGGCAAAGTTATTCCATCTTCTAAAGAGCAAGTAGTACAGTCTCTTGAAGGTGGAATTTTAACAAAGCTTTATGTGCATGAAGGACAAATCGTACAAGAAGGGCAGGTACTTGCTCAACTTGACCCAACTCGCTTTGCATCAAATGTTGGTGAATCTGCATCCTTACTACTAGCATCACAAGCAACAGCAGCGCGACTACGTGCAGAAGTTAATGGAACTAGTTTAAAATTTCCGAGTGAAGTACTTAAAGAGCGAGATTTAGTTGAAGAAGAAACAGCACTCTATCATTCACGACGATCTAATCTAGAAGAATCTTTGTCAGGTTTACAACAAGCACTTATTTTAGTTGATGAAGAGCTGCAAATGACTGAACCATTAGTAGCGAAAGGTGCAGCTAGTGAGGTCGAAGTATTGCGGCTCAAGCGCCAAGCAACAGATTTGCGCAATCAAATGAATGATGTGAGAAATCAATATTTGGTAAAAGCTCGAGAAGAGTTGGCAAAAGCCAACACAGATATCGAAACGCAATTACAAGTCGTAAAAGGTAAATCAGACTCTTTAAATCGTACTCTTTTTAAATCACCTGTACGAGGGATTATTAAAGAAATTGATGTTATGACTATTGGCGGAGTGATTTCTCAAAATGGCAAGTTGATGACAATTGTTCCTCTGGATGAACAACTTTTGGTTGAGGCACGTATTTCACCGCGAGATATTGCTTTTATTTATCCTGGGCAAGATGCACTCGTGAAGATCACTGCCTATGATTATTCTATTTATGGTGGGTTGAAAGGAAAAGTTTCAATTATTTCACCAGACACATTGAGAGATGAAGTTAAGCAAGATCAATTTTATTATCGAGTGTATATTCGAACGGATTCAGGAAAATTGATGAATAAAGCAGGCAAACAATTTAGTATTACTCCTGGCATGGTTGCAACAGTCGATATTAAAACAGGGGAGAAAACGATTTTAGATTATCTAATAAAACCATTTAATAAAGCACAAGAGGCTTTAAGAGAAAGATAGTTTTGAGTGAGCCTGTAAATAATTTTGTATTTGTGCTTTTTATATGTGAATACTAGGACTTCCACTGACACCAAGATTTTAGCATAACTTTTCTTTTAATCGTTCATAGGGTGTTTTGCCATTCATGGCTGCATGAGGTCGGGCATAATTGTAAAATGCCTCCCATTCGGCCAGCTTGGCTTTTAAATCCACATCATCGGTGTAGTCTAATAGCTGCTAGAACTCCATTTTATCCGTCTTATGAGATCGTTCGACCTTACCGTTATGTTTAGGTGTTCGGGGTTTAATATAGCGATGATGAACGGCATGATCATTCAGATGCCAATGGAATTTAGACTGAAACTCATGACCGTTTTCAGTCTGAATGGTATGAATACGGAAAGGAAATTTGTTGATCACATAATTGACTAAATCAATAGCATTGGCTTGATTATGTTTCTCATAAATCTTTAATACCCTAATTCTAGTTGCATCATCAATAGCGGTATATTGATATCGTTTGACTTGTTTTCCATTTTGATCTTTAAAAAAGAGAAACTTTACATCAACTTGAACGTGATGCCCTGGTACTTGTTTTTTATAACGTTGAGGAATAGGAATAGAACGTTTACGCTGATTTTGGGGTAATCGATTCATACCATGCCGTTTTAAAACATGGTACGCCCCAGCTGCTGAAATTTTAATTTGGTGATAACGCCATAAATACCAACTGATCCGTAGTTGTCCAAAATGATAGTGTTGACGTAAATAAATAATCTTATCTTCAATCACAGCAGGCGTGCGTAGCTTAAGGTTCTGTGGACATGGCTTACTGTTGACTAATCCTATCTCTCCTTTGGATTTATAATTCTTCTTCCAACGATAAAAAGTATTTCGTGAAATACCAAAATATCGACAGGTCAATACAACATTGCCATTTTGTTCAGCATGAGCAAACACTTTTAATTTATGGGCAATTTCCCGTTGGGCTTTTGTACTCAAAATTCAAACTCCTATGACATGAGGTAAAATTTACCAAAATGTCAGTAGAAGTCTCAATTTTCACACATTACTCAATTATCCATTTACTTTTAAGGTCGATTAGATCGATATAATTAAAATGTAGTCAAATTTACTGACATAGATTTTTGAACGCCCTCTTTTGAAGAGCGTGTAACCAAGTGTTTTTAAAACTGTATTTACACAGAATTATTTACACCCTTTACCAGTCAATTTCTTAACTGACTGGCATTAGTCCGTATCGAGGTATTTCAATTAATGCCATTTCGCACTTGTTGCAAAATCCAATCCTCATATTCTTGTAGTGTTTCTTGTAGCATATCCATAGGTCGTACGATGTAGTGCCTTTCAACTAATGCACTTGGTTTATGACCTGATATCTGTGCTAAAGATCCTTCATTGATTTTTGCCCAAATAGCTAACGTTTTATATGATCTCCTCAATCCATGGGGAGTAAGTTCAATATTTAGTTTTTTACATATTTTCTCTAAGCTATCGTAAGGATTAACAATATGGCCACATTCAGCGCCCTTACTGCTAAATATGAATTTAGAATCAGAATTTTTCTTTAGTTCTAATAATAAGCTTTCAACATATGCAGTTAGAGGAATTAGGCGACCTTCATCTTCAATTTTATCCCTGACTTTTGCTGTTTTCCAACGAAAATCGACATCTGTCCATTTTAATGAAAGCAGCTCATTCTTTCTGCAACCAGTGATTAAACTACATATCAAAAAAATCGCTATTTTTCTGCTAGTTAACTTATTTACCTCTTCAAACCATGGTTTTAGATGCTGTTTCATCAAACAATCATTCTTGGCTTTTGGGGAAGGGACTTTATCTTTAACTTTTTTTGAGTTGTATGATTTTGGAGGCACTAAGTTTTCATAATCCTCGTGTTCATCACACCAATTCAGGAAAGCTCGTGTAAGTCTGTATGCTTTAGCTGATGTTGTTGGACGGAAGTCATTGTGATCAAGCCAATCGCATAATACATCTGCAGTTAATTCAGAAAGTTTGTACTCAAACAGTTGAAAAATGGGTTGACTGGTATAAACACTATTTTTTTCAGGATCGTAACCACCTCTAGATAATTCGATGTGGTCCTGATAACTTCTTGGTCGCCAATTAGGTTGTCTTGCTTTTAAATATTCAAACCATACATCTTTAAATTTAATAGTTTTGCGTTTTTCTTGTTTTAGCAGTTCTTTATTATCAGCTAAAGCTTTCTTACGCTCGATTAATGGGTCAATCCCTTTGTGGCACATAATCGCCAATTCTTGTGCATATTTACGAGCTTCATCTAATTTCCATACATCAACGTCACCAATTTTGATACGACGGTTTTGAAGACCAATACGGCCTTGGAAAATGTAGCTTTTATTATTTTTAGGTGTAACTTTGACGCCGAATCCTGGTGTTTTCTCATCCCAAAAAAAAGTTGGTTTATTTTTGTCTGAGCAATCAATTTTATCAATAGCAGGTTTTGTTAACTTCATTCTAGTAAGCATCTGGTAAGCAAGTAGTAAGCAAAATCAATATATATTAATCAACAAAAAGAGTTAATAATAAATTATTAAAATTACATAAATATATGATAGTATTGACATTATATTTTTAATTTGTTGATTTTAAATTACTATGTTAACGGACTCATAATCCGTTGGTCGACAGTTCAAGTCTGTCTGGGCCCACCAAATTTTATATTTATATAGCTTTATATAAGATCTAAACCCTTAACTCTAAAAGAGTTAAGGGTTTTTTTATGTCTTAAGAATACTCAGGTAGACTCGTAGAAAAACACCCTATTCGTATCCTTGTTTGTATCATAAATTTAAAATATAACTCAGGATACAGGAGCCTAGTTTAATCTAGGAAAATCATAATTTTATGGCTAAATCTAAATTGCTCACAGATACCCAATTTGCAGTGTTAAAACCTAAAGAATTAGAGTATAGGGTTTCGGATATTATGGGTTTGTATTTAAAAGTCGTTGTAACAAGTAAAAATCATGGCAGTTGCGGTTTAAGAATACACTTGGTAAATGGACATAGCTTGGGACTTATCCAGTAATCTCAGTCAGAGAAGCATGTTCAATGGCCATTAAGTATTAAAATGGTGAACTCATTTTAAAAACTAAAAATGAGAAGTTATTGAAAGCTCAACAAAAAGAGAACCTATTTTTTGGTAATTTACTGATTAAATGGATGAAGACAAAGCAAGCTGTATGAACTGATAAAACTTATAAGAAAGAGTATCAGTCGATAGAAAAGCATATATTGCCAGTATTTTGTTATCGTCTATTCAAAGACATACCTGCTTCGGAGTGGAAAGGATTTTTCCAATAAAAACAATTAAATGAACAGATATTCAATCGATTTGAAAAACTAATTTCGTATTGTCGTAATGCTTATGATTTTACCATTGACGATAATTTAACTATTACACTTAAATAAAAATTAGGCAATATTTGAATCAACTTATAAAAAAGAGGTCTGGCTTCAATAGATGAGTTTTATGAGCCATTCTTGAGGATTTTTTATCTAGAAGAATTTTACCTCAGGAAAAAAGTTTATATTTATGAATGGACTGTGATGCACTTCAAAAAATATCAGGAAATAAGATTAAAAGTAGATGAAATGCATTTTACAACTGAGAAAATTATGCTAATAAATAAGAGATGATTTTTTAGTCAGAAATCATGATGTTTCAGGAAGGAATATCTTAAGAAGCGTATTAAAAAAATGATTAAACAGGAGTTTCAAGATGCTTCAGCTATTAAGAAAATTATTTTGCTTGCATATCTATGAGTACGAGCAAATGCAGGAAATCGGGGAACACAGGGAGTGTCGTAAGTGTGGGATCAATAAGGACTGATGTTTTACAAAAAAAAGTGAGCGAGGGCTCACTTTTTTTATGCTTATACTTGGCTAATTCCGTTAAAATTAGAGTGAAATTCCAAGCTGATGATCGGGCATATGAGCAAAAATTTTCATGCAGATACCTATATCGTAGACAGCAATCTGGCAGATACGCTGCATTGGCTTAGTCTGCATCAAGACAGTTATGAGTCTTTTAGCTATGATGCAATCACTCAGGAGTTGGTGGTGCATCATGCCAATGGAATGGATCAAATCAGAGTTGGAGATTATCTGAATGCCCGCTATGGCATACTGATTACTGCACATAACTTTTCAGCGACTTAATTCACTCCTATATTGCTTAGCCTGCCATCGCATCGGTCGCCAATGCACGTACACTTGGTTTAGGCTGCTCTGCAACCAGACCTAATTTCTCAAATAGCTTTTGGTCACGACCTTGGGCAGTATTTGGGGTGGTCAAAAGTTTTTCACCCGAGAAAATGGAATTGGCACCGGCCATAAATGCCAGAGCCTGATCTGAATCGGTTAACGATTCACGGCCCGCAGAGAGGCGGATGTAGCTTTTTGGCATCAAGAGGCGCGCCACTGCAATGGTACGAATCCATTCAATAACATCCAGTTTTTCTACATCTGCCATTGGTGTGCCTTCAATTGGAACCAGCATATTGATCGGGACAGATTCAGGGTGAATGACCAGCGTGGCAAGTTCATATAATAAACCAATCCGGTCATTACGGCTTTCGCCCAGTCCGACAATACCGCCACTACATACTTTTAAACCGGCTTGACGCACATAATCCAAAGTATCGAGACGGTCATCAAAGCTTCGGGTACTGATAATATGTGAATAATATTCACGAGAAGTATCCAGATTGTGGTTGTAGTAATCCAGACCGGCATCTTTCAAACGTTCTGCTTGGGATGCATTCAACATGCCCAGTGTCATACAGGTTTCCAGACCGAGTGCTTTAACTTCCTGCACCATTTCCAGAACATAAGGCATATCGCGCTCATGCGGGTTACGCCATGCAGCGCCCATACAGAAACGAGAGCTTCCAGAAGCCAGTGCCTGTTTAGCCTCCTGAATGACTTTATCGACCGCGATACGTTTTTCAGCTTCTAGCTTGGAATCATAATGCGCAGATTGTGAACAGTATTTGCAGTCTTCAGGGCATTTGCCTGTTTTGATCGAGAGGAGGGTGCTGACCTGAACTGTATTGGCATTGAAGTGCTCACGATGAACCTGTTGCGCCTGAAACAATAAATCCATTAAAGGCTGCTGATACAGTGCCTGTATTTCTTCACGTGACCAATCATTGCGTACTGCATTACTCGTGTTCATATATCTGTCCTTGTTTGTGCTTATTTATCATTCACCTCATCTTAATAAAAATGTGTGTCTGCCTCACTAGCAAAATATGACCTTCTATAACGAACAAAGCCCACACGGGGTGGACTTTGTCATTATATTTAATCCTGAAATTTTTTATTCACGATGACCCCCATGAATATTCTGATTTTGCAGATCGTCACGATGCTGCTTGTTCAGCACTCGTTCATCCTGCTCATACTGATTGTTCTTAGGAGAATCGATTGGCCCATGTTGGGGCTGCTGCTGTTGTTGCTTCTGCTGTTTAAGCTGATCTAGCTGTTCGTGCTGTTGCTGTTTTTTATCTTGCTCTTGCATCTTCAGTCCCTCTCGTCATTTTTTCATCTCTTTCTTTATGACATAAAGTGATCAAATATTGTGTAAGCCTTATAAGAGATCGAGTGAGCCGAAGTAATAAATTGAAAATTTATGCTGTTTTGGTCAACTGTTCCTGAATCGCCCAATCAATATGCACCTGCACAATCTCGTCATGTAACGCCCGTTGATGTTGTAAAGCGTGAACAATCTTTTCATCAAAAGGTGCATTGCCCAGACCAATGGCGATATTGCGCATGAAGCTTTGATAACCTGTACGGCGCATTGGACTGCCTTCGGTCGCACTTAAGAAGGTGGTTTCATCCCATTGCCATAAATCTAGCAAGCTGACCTGATCCAGACCATGTCGTGGATGAAAATCTTCTACCGGGGTGACTTGGGCAAAACTGTTCCAAGGACAAATTAGCTGGCAATCATCACAACCAAAAACCCGGTTACCAATTCCGCGGCGCAAATCTTCTGGAATAATACCTTTATATTCAATGGTTAAGTAAGCTATACATCGCCGTGCATCCAGCATATAGGGCTCGACAATGGCCTGAGTTGGACAGATGTCGATACAGGCCGTACAGGAACCACAATGTTTACTGGCAGGCGCATCAAAAGGGAGGTCCAGAGAAGTAAATAGCTCTCCGAGCACAAAGAAAGAACCAGACTTTTTATGAATCAGCAGGGTATGTTTACCTGTCCAGCCCATGCCAGCACTTTCAGCCAGTGATTTTTCAAAAATGGGTGCAGAATCGGCAAAAGGGCGTGATTCAAAATCGCCAACTTTTTCCCGGATTTTTGTCGCTAAGTTTTTGAGCCGACCGCGCATGATCTTGTGGTAATCCCGACCACGGGCATAACGCGCAATAATCGCGGAATTGGGTGCATACGGAACGTAACGTGGCTTTGGAGTCTCGACCAGATAATCCATACGCACGCAGATAATGCTGCGCGTGCCGGGGACAAGTAAGGCAGGATTGGCACGTTTTTCCAGATTATCTTCCAGAAATTTCATGTCGCCATGATAGCCACGATCCAGATATTCCTGTAAGCGCGCTAATTCTGCTTGAGCATCTGGTTTGGCAATGACACAATCAGAAAACCCCAATTCTAGCGCCTGCGCTTTAATCCAGGCTTTTAGCTCGGCTGGATCTTGTTGATAGACTTGAATTTGTGCGTAAGAATCGGGAGTTGTCATAAACCAAAGACAGGGAATAAAAAATGCAGCAACAAGTTTACCATAGCCCTGTTTATCATAGCCAAAGTATTCAAGCATGGGAGCAGCGTTGGTTTCAGCAGCAAAATAGTTCCTATGGTTTGATGCAGCAGGTGGCTTGGTCAGTCACACAGCGTCTGAGTGTGCTATTTAAAGAAAAAAATATACAGAAAATAGCGGTGTGTTGTGGTCAGGGCAATAATGCTGGCGATGGTTATCTGATTGCAAAATATTTAAAACAGGCCGGTTTCGATGTAGATATTTATGCGGCTGAAAAAGGTCAATCAGTGGACTTGGCCAAAGCTTGGCAAGAAGCGCTGGATGCTGGATTGAAAGTAGGGCCGCATTTTCAGTTTAAGCATGAATATGACGCTTATATCGATGCCTTATTTGGCATTGGTTTAAATCGTGAGCTGGATGCGAACTGGCAATCCATCATCCAATTGATCAATGACCAGAAAGGTCTCAAAATCGCGGTTGATATACCGAGTGGACTGCATGCCAATACCGGTCAGCCTTTGCCTATTGCGGTTAAAGCGGATTTTACGTATACGGTTTTGGGCTTAAAGGCAGGACTGTTTACCGGACAAGCTAAGGAATATGCCGCTAAGGTTGAACTGATTTCTGCCATTCCAGTTGATGCCGAACTGCAACCAGTTGCCAAACTTTCCTCACAGCAGATTAAATTACCGAAACGTGAAGCCTTTGGTCATAAAGGCAGTTATGGTCATGTGCTGGTGGTGGGGGGGCATGCTGAAATGGGCGGAGCAGTGATTATGGCAGCAGAAGCGGCATTTGCTGCCGGAGCAGGTAAGGTCACCATTGTCTGTGATGCGAAACACCATACCGCCATTTTGTCTCGTGCGCCGAATATTATGCTGCGTGATATTAATGCTCTCAACATAGAGCAGCGCACAGCCTTAATTCAGCAGGTCGATGCAGTCTGTTTTGGTATGGGCATGGGACGTGATCAATGGGCAAAAGAGCAATATCAGGCATGGTTTGATTTAATTCGAAATTCAGACTTAGACATTGTTTTAGATGCAGATGCATTGTGGTTTTTAGCCAAACAGCCGCAACAATTAAATTCTAAAACTTACAGTACACCGCATCCGGGTGAAGCGGCAACTTTACTTGATTGTAAAACCTTGGACATTGAAACAGATCGGATTCAAGCGATTCATGCCTTAAGGCAGAAGTATGGTGGGCAATGGGTGCTGAAAGGCTCAGGTAGCCTGATTCTGGAACAACAGCTGTATATTTGCACTGCCGGGAATGCGGGCATGGGAACAGGTGGTATGGGCGATGTGCTGGCCGGGATGATTGCCAGTCTAAAGGCACAATTTGCTCAATCCATTCATTTGCATGAAATTGTGACGCTGCATGCACTGGCAGGGGATGAACTGGCCAAAAACGGCGAACGTGGTTTGCAGGCGCAGGACATGAAACATGCAATTTATCAGGTGGTTAATCGTCAAGGCGGCTAATCTGTCTGCAATCAAGCTGAAAATTTCAGGCCAAGTGCGAGGTGTGGGGTAGCGCTACTGGTTTGCTGAGCAGGCTGTGGCACTCGATTTAAAAGGCTAGGTGAAAAATTTAAGTAGTGGTGAAGTGGAGGCTTGTTATTGTTGGCGCAGATTCACCGCTTCAGGAAATGATTGCACGAAGTTGACAAAGAGCCTGCTTGTGCAATCGGACAAGCAATTATTCCAGAGCATCTGCAACCCGACTTAGGTATTCAAGGCTTTAAAATACGGCGCTAAACATTAACGACGACGGCTGCTGACCCGACTGCGGCCACGTGCCATGCCGCCCAAAGCATTGAGTACCGCCATTTTACTCATACTACCTGAGGCATGTGCATGACAAATGGCAGCCGCCAGTGCATCGGCGGCATCCTGTTGCGGTTTGATGCTGAGTTTTAAAATATTCATCACCATCATCTGTACCTGCTCTTTATCAGCAGCGCCATAACCCACTACAGACTGCTTGATCTGGCGCGCCGTATATTCAGCAACTTTTAAATCCAGATTGACCAGCGCGGCAACAGCAGCACCACGGGCCTGACCCAGTTTCAAGGCAGAATCCGGATTTTGTGCCATAAAGACCTGTTCTACTGCGGCTTCTGTTGGGCCATAAAATTTTACAATCCGCTCTACACCGGCAAAAATTCGTTTTAAACGTTCAGGCATTTCCGTGGTTTCGGTGCGGATCGTACCGGCATCGACAAAAGTCAGTTTGGAGCCGTCTTTTTCGATAATTCCGTAACCGGTTAAACGAGAACCGGGGTCAATCCCAATAATTAATGACATGCCTGCACTTTAAAAATAGAATAATGCCCATATTGTTACATAAGCGTATCAAAAAAGCTTGATCCTGATGAAGCAGTTGATTACATCATCCTATTATTTATTTTACTGAGATTAGATTAATTTTCATGAAATTATTTCTTATTATCCTTGCAGGCTTAATCCTAGAAGTATTTGTCTGGATTGGCGTGGGTGACCTCGTCGGGAGCATGTGGTACGTATTTTTCTGGTTTGTGGCTGCATTTTTTATTGGTATGAACCTGATCCGTAAATATTCGGCCGGTGTGATGCCAAAGATGCAGCAAATGCAAATGGGGCAGATGAATGCAGATCCTGCATTAACAGGAAATTTACCTAAAATTTTAGCAGGCTTCTTCCTGCTTCTTCCTGGCTTAATTAGCGATGTACTGGCGGTATTAATGCTGATTCCAGCCGTGCAGCAGGTATTTAAAGCTGCCATGATGAAGGCGATGATGAAACGTCAGCAGGCCATGATGGAAAAAATGATGGGTGGCATGATGGGCGATATGGGGGGTGCGCAAGGCCAGAACCCCTTTGCCGAGATGATGCGTCAAATGCAGGATATGCAAAACCAGCAAGCAGGTCGTGGTGATTCAACCATCATTGATGGTGAAGCGCGTGAAGTGAAGCCTGAAGCGAAAAAAATTGAAATGAAAGATATCAATCCAAAATAAGATATTCATCTGCAAAGTTTAAAAGGTTATATTTAAGCCGAATCTGATGATTCGGTTTTTTATTGGAATATTCTCATTAGTTTGAACAAACGTTATAATCATTTTTTATAATTTAACGCTATTTTAATGTCTCTGCTTTTTACCATCTGCCTTCTGCATTTTGTTGCTCAACTAAGTCCTGGCCCTGATGTTCTACTGATCGCCAAAAGTGCTGCATCTACCACACGCCAAAATGCCCTGAAAATTATTGCAGGTATTTCGGCCGGTATTGTCGTGTGGGTGGTACTGACACTGGCCGGATTTACCGTTTTAATCGAGCAGTTTCCATGGGTCCAGCAGGTCTTGATGCTGCTCGGTGGAATATTCCTGGCAAAAATGGGCTGGGCAATGCTCAAAGGTGGTGTGCGCAGTTTTAGGAATAAACATCAGCCCGAAGATGATTCCAATGAACTGGCACAACCCAAAAATTACTTTATGTTGGGTCTATGGACCAACCTCTCTAATCCTAAAACGCTGATCTATTTTAGCAGCGTATTTTCACTGGCACTGAGTTCGTCAGCCTCGGAATATCTGAAAGCACAACTCGCGGTGATTATTCCCTTGCAGACTTTTATCACTTTCGCTTTACTCATGTTGCTGATTTCACAGCCGAAAATTAAAGCTCTGTATCAGCGTTCAGGGAGTTATATTGATATCGTTTCAGGCGGGCTATTTTTACTCTTTGCGTTATGGTTATGGTATGACGCGCTTATTTTGATGAATTAACTGGATGATCATCCAAAGTGGATTCGGTGGGTTTAAGTGAAGAAGACACTAAATTTTCTTGTGTTTTAATCGCTGTTTGATAGCGGTTGGGTCTTAAGCTGGTTTCGGTATTTTCAGAACCCTGATAGCTACGGCTACGGTTGGCACGCTCGCGTAATCCACCTTTTTTAATTAACTGAACCATTGCATATCTCCCATTCCAAAATCTGCTATTGTAAATCAAATCTGGCAGCTATGAAGCTGTTTTTCTGCATAGCGATACTGGTATTAAAGCACTATAAAAAAAGACCTATTTTTCGGAACAGGTCTCTCAATCAGAGCTAAATAAAATTAACGAAGGCCTTTATTTTCTTCTTGTAAAACATCGAGTATAGAGTGTTGTACGGGAACTTCTTGTTGTTGTGATTGCACATAGACGTGTACCACTTTAAATACGATCGCTGTAGCAAGACAGGCCACTAGACACAAAATCCAGAAGCCAAAAGGACTGCGAATATGATGCGAACCGCAATCTGGACATGATTTTTCTGTAGATTCCACTACTTTTTCGCAGCAGGCACATTGATATTGGTAGTGCATTGTTCTTCTCCCAGGATGTTATCCTTTTTTATTCTTCGATCATGAAAGATGATTTATCACCCTATCATATGAGAGCTTTCACAGGCTTGCAATACGAGATTATCGACAGTTACAGACCATCTATACAGAATCAAAATTAATGACATGCTTATGACAAGATTAGCAAGAAGATGAATGGACGCAGTGCTTATAAAATATACTGAATTTAAACCGGTAGTTATTGAAAAATAAAGCCCGCTTCAAGCGGGCTTTATTAGGGTTTTGTTAAGGATTACTGACCTGAGCGGATGATGTAATCAAATGCAGACAGTGATGCTTTCGCGCCTTCACCTGTGGCAATGATGATCTGCTTATAAGGAACAGTAGTACAGTCACCCGCAGCAAATACACCTTTCACATTGGTTTCGTTGCGTTCGTTAATCAGGATCTCACCACGATTTGACAATTCAACCGCTGTTGCTTTTAAGAAATCAGTATTCGGCAACAAACCAATCTGTACGAAGATACCAGCCAATTCAACAGTGTGCTCTTCATCTGTTACACGGTCTTTGTATTTCAGTGCAGTCACTTGTGAACCGTCACCCACCACTTCAGTCGACAAGGCATTTTTAATCACCGTGGTGTTTGGCAAGCTTGTTAATTTGTCTTGCAATACCTGATCCGCACGCAGTTTGCTATCAAACTCAACCAAAGTCACATGCTCTACAATCCCTGCAAGGTCAATCGCAGCTTCTACACCAGAGTTACCCCCACCGATTACCGCAACACGTTTGCCTTTAAACAGAGGGCCATCACAGTGTGGGCAGTAGGCCACACCACGGGTTTTGTATTCCTGCTCACCCGGAACGTTCATTTCTCTCCAGCGTGCACCTGTAGACAGAATCACGGTTTTCGATTCCAGTTTGGCACCATTTTCTAAAGTGACTTCAACCAAGCCATTTGCAGTCTCAGAAGCACCTTTGATGTTGGATACACGTTGCAGGTTCATGATGTCAACACCGTATTCACGTACATGTGCTTCCATTTCAGCCGCAAACTTAGGTCCTTGGGTTTTTTGAATCGAGGTATAGTTTTCGATGTCCATGGTGTCCATGACCTGACCACCCATGCGTTCAGCCACGATTCCAGTTTTAATGCCTTTACGTGCAGCATAGATCGCAGAGGTATTCCCTGCAGGGCCACCACCAATCACCAGTACATCAAAGGCGTCTTTGGCATTGAGCTTTTCGGCCTCTTTTGCTGCAGAGTTGATATCCAGTTTTGCCACGATTTCTTCCAAAGTCATACGACCTTGACCGATATGCTGGTTGTCCTGGAACACCATCGGCACCGCCATGATTTTGCGTTCTTCCACTTCATCCTGAAAGAATGCCCCATCAATCATGGTGGCTGTTGTGCCCGGGTTGTAAATTGCAATCAGGTTTAAGGCTTGAACCACATCCGGACAGTTATGGCAGCTGAGTGATACAAATACATCAAAATCAGATTTGATTCCTAAGCCTTTAATCGACTCTAAAACTTCAGCAGATACTTTCGGTGCATAACCAGAGCTTTGTAGTAAAGCCAGAATCAGTGAGGTGAATTCATGCCCCATTGGCAGACCTGCGAAGTAGACACGTGGTTCTTCACCTGCTTTGGCAATACCAAAGCTTGGTGCACGTTGGTTCTGGCCATCAAAACGTGCAGTCACTAAATCAGATAATGCAGCGATTTCCTCAACCAGTTCTTTGATTTTTGCAGATTTGTCGGAATCATTTAAAGTCGCAACCAGTTCAATCGGGCTTTCCAGACGTTCGAGTAGTGTTTTTAATTGGGCTGAAGTATTTTGGTCTAACATGGCTAACGTCTCCAAAGGAATAAATATTTATTTGATAAAGCGATATTAGTGCATAAATCAAAATAGGTAAAACAGTTTGTTTTTATAATATCGATCGGAATTACTAATTTATTGAAAAATGCATCATTAATTTCAGATTTTTATATGGCGTTAGAATAAGAATTTTCAAGTAATTTAACTTGATATTTGCTTAATTCAGTTAGTATTAGGCATCTATAATAGGAGGGCTGAATCATGGAATTACAGCGCGGAATTTATCAGCATTATAAAGGGCAGCTTTATCAGGTGTTGCATGTCGCCACGCACAGTGAAACTGAAGAAAAGCTGGTGATTTATCAATGTCTCTATGGGGATTATTCGATTTGGGTGCGCCCTTTAACAATGTTCACTGAAACCATTACCACCAACGATGATCGTGAAGTGGAACGCTTTAAATTAATTCAGGCGCTTTAAGCTAAAAAAGCTCAGGGAGGGGCTATGCTAAATCCAGATGAATTTGAAAAATTCATGCATGAATTATATGAAAAATTTCATATGCATGATCTCAAGCAGACAGATCGACTGCAACGATATCGCAATATAGAACCAGAATCAGGTCGATTTTTATCCACGTTGATTTGTGCCCAGCAAGCCAAAGATATTTTGGAAATTGGTACATCCACAGGCTATTCGACTTTATGGCTAGCTGAAGCTGCTCAGCATACCCAAGCAGTGATAACCACACTGGAAATAGATAAAGCACGTGTCACTCAAGCGAAACACTATGCAAATACATTGGGTTTTGAGCATCTTATTGATTTTAAAGTGATGGATGCGCAGCAATATCTAGAAGCTTCACAGCAACAGTTTGATTTTATTTTACTGGATGCAGAGCGCGATGCCTATCTAGGCTATTGGAAGCATTTGGCTCGATTACTCAAGCCAAAATGTGGGATGCTTGTGGTGGATAATGTCATTTCACATGCAGCAGAAGTGGAAGAGTTTATTCATCTGATTCAGCAAGATCAGCGTTTTATCATCAGCACTGTACCGATCGGTGCGGGTCTGCTGATGGTCGGATATCGTGAATCGCATGAGTTTTAATCCATACAGACTTTATTGAAATGTAAATTATATTCAAGATATTTATGTACGAAAGCAGCTTTATCTTCACGTCTGAGCAGGTTGTCATAAATAAATTCGGGTACAGGATGATAGAGTTCCGTATGGCCATTACTATAAACGATTTTCAGGTGGCGGCTTGAGGGATTATATTTCCATGAAATCACTGTAAGCAGTTTTTGCATATGCGTTCCTCCACTGAATATTTATTTTCTTATCATTTGAACTTATGCCATGCCGTGCTGTAGATGTATAGCTATATTGTAAGAATGGGCAGAGGATTGTAAGAAAATAGCTGCAGCGAGAAATTAAAACTTATTCAGCGCAGTTTGATAGATCGCAAAGAAATAGACGATTCAAGCAATTTCGGGATAAATACACACACTCAATCTGCGTGTAAACATTACTTCTAAAATAAATAAATCAAATCAAAAGTTATAAAAAACCACGCTAAAGAGCGTGGTTTTTTTGAGTCAGTTTAATCTAATTAAAATTAGATTTTACCCACTAGGTCGATTGAAGGAGCAAGAGTTGCATCGCCTTCTTTCCATTTAGCTGGGCAAACTTCGCCTGGGTGAGCATGTACATACTGAGCTGCTTTAACTTTACGAAGAAGTTCTTGAGCATCACGACCGATACCACCGGCGTTGATTTCAACGATTTGGATTTTACCTTCTGGATCGATGACGAAAGTACCACGATCAGCAAGGCCGTCAGCTTCGATTAATACGTCAAAGTTTTTAGCAAGCGTCCAGTTTGCATCACCAACCATTACATACTGGATTTTTTTGATTTCTTCTGAAGAATCGTGCCAAGCTTTGTGTGTGAAATGTGTGTCAGTAGAAACTGAGTAGATTTCAACGCCTAATTTTTGGAATTCAGCGTAGTTGTCAGCAAGGTCACCCAGTTCAGTTGGGCAAACGAAAGTGAAGTCAGCTGGGTAGAAGAATACTACAGACCATTTGCCTTTAAGGTCAGCTTCAGTTACTTCAATAAATTGGCCATTTTGGAATGCAGTTGCTTTAAATGGTTTAACTTCAGTATTAATTAAGCTCATCATTGTCTCCATGATTGAGGTTTGTTTTGAATTTCAATTAGCTTATAGAAATTTACTTTATTGGTGAAATGGTATTTTTACATTACAAAAATCGGAAAAACCGAATCATGTAAAAATTCTCCATTTTCACAAAATAGCTTTGTTCATTGAGCAGCATCAAGATGATGGCTTCATGACAAAATTATCTCTTTTTCCTCGTGCTAACAAACATGATGCTGAAACTGAAAAATTCAAGGGCAAATCAGGAAAAAAATCCTGTTTTCCTCAAAATACTCTCGATATCAATTTAAAAATTAGGTTTATGCTTAAACTTAATCATGTGGACAGGTGAGAGTAGCGGGGTAATTTGCTCGATTTACTACGCCGAATTAAGGGAAATGAAACGAGTAAAGCCAATTTGTCCGGCACTTAACAGAACTACGACTATCTGAAAGCTAATGAACCAAGTAAAATAAACTTTTCCGGTTTTTTGATGTGGGTGTTTTCTCTGTGCAGAGTCATTTAAATGTAGATCAATGGATAATGGCGCGTGACCGTCACCGTTTAAATCGACTGAAGAAGGGGAAAGATGCCAATGCCAAGCAGTATCAGGAACTATTTGAAAAATCCAATCTGAAAGTGCGGCAGCGGCTGGAACGTCTTCCAGACATCAAGCTGAATCAAGATTTGCCCGTTACCCAATACGCTGACAAGCTGATAGCCGCGATTCAAAAGCATCAGGTCATTATTGTGGCTGGCGAAACCGGTTCTGGTAAAACCACACAATTACCGCAAATTGCCATGCTGGCTGGACGCGGCCTGACTGGTCTGATTGGACATACCCAGCCACGCCGACTGGCGGCTCGAAGCGTATCACAGCGTATTGCTGAAGAAGTTGGCGAAAAACTCGGGGAATCAATTTCCTTTAAAGTGCGTTTTACTGAACAGGGTTCCCAAGATTCAATTGTACGCTTGATGACTGACGGTATTCTGCTTGCCGAACTGACGCATGACCGCTACCTAAGCAAATATGACACCATTATTATTGATGAAGCACATGAACGTTCGCTGAATATCGACTTCATTATGGGCTATCTGAAGCAGTTACTGCCGCGTCGTCCAGATCTGAAAGTCATCATTACGTCTGCCACACTGGATGTAAACCGTTTTAGTAATTACTTTAATGGTGCACCCATTTTTGAAGTAGAAGGACGTAGCTTTCCGGTTGAACTGCGTTATCGCCCGATCTCGGAAATGAGCATTGGCGGCAGCGATGATGATGAATTTGATGACTTTGAAGAAAACCTGCCGCGTGCTGTGGTTAAAGCAGTTGAAGAATGCTTTCAGGATGCACAAGAAAAAGGCCATCCCGAACATGCCGATATCCTGATTTTTGCCAGTACAGAACAGGAAATTCGCGAGCTACAGGAAACCCTGATCAAGCATGGACCACGGCATACTGAAGTCTTAACCTTATTTGCCCGTTTAGCCTTGGCAGAGCAGCAAAAAATCTTTAATCCTTCCGGTGGTGGTGGGCGACGTATTATTATTGCCACCAACGTCGCGGAAACAGCGTTGACTGTGCCGAATATCCGTTATGTAATTGATAGTGGTTTTGCGCGTATTTCACGTTATAACTATCGTTCACGGGTGCAGCGCCTGCCGATTGAAGCCGTTTCTCAGGCTGCAGCCAATCAGCGTAAAGGCCGTTGTGGTCGTATTGCGCCCGGTGTCTGTATCCGCCTGTATTCGGAAGATGACTTTCTAAGCCGTCCGGAATTTACTGAACCTGAAATCAAGCGTACCAATCTGGCATCGGTGATTTTGCAGATGCAGAGTCTGGGTTTAGGTTCGCTGGAGGACTTCGATTTTATCGAACCACCGGATCACCGTCTGGTGAATGATGGCCGTAAGTTGCTGATTGAGTTGGGGGCAATGGCCGAGAAAAATTCTCCTAAAACTGAAGATGATCAAGCAAATCCCTCTAAATCTCCCTTTGAGAAAGGGAGACTTCAAAGCAGTGGATTAACCAAAATCGGTCAGCAAATGGCAAAAATGCCGATTGACCCACGTCTGGCCCGTATGATTTTGGGTGGCGCACATTTTGGTGTTTTAAACGAAGTCTTGATTATTGTTGCGGCGCTCGCGGTGCAAGATCCGCGTGAACGTCCTGCAGACAAACAAATGCAGGCCGACCAGAAACATGCCTTGTTCCGTGAAGCTGATTCTGACTTTTTGTTCTATATAAAACTCTGGGAAACATTGCACGGCAATCGCGAAAGTATGAGTGAGAATAAACGCCGTACATTTGCGCGGAATCATTTCTTGAGCTGGCTGCGTTTACGTGAATGGAAAAAAACCCATGAACAACTGGTGGACTTGGCTCAAGGTCTAAAACTGTCATTTAATGACAAAGCTGCCAGTTATGAAAATCTGCATCGTGCATTACTCACCGGCTTATTGTCGTTTATTGCCAACAAGACCGATGAACGTAATGTGTTTATGGCGGTACGTCAGCAGAAAGCCCGGATTTTCCCGGCATCGACTTTGCATAAGAGCAATACGCCGTGGGTCATGGCTTTTGAGATGGTGGAAACCTCGCAAGTGTATTTACGCACTCTGGCCAAGATTGAACCGGAATGGATACTGCTAGCCGCCCGCGATCTGCTCAAGCATCATTATTTTGAACCGCACTGGTCGAAAAAAGCCGGTGTGGTGAACGCTTATGACCAGATTTCATTATTTGGTCTGATCATTGAGCCAAAACGAGCAATCAATTATGAAAAAGTCGATCAGGCTGCGGCGCATGAAATTTTCTTACGCGATGCTTTAACTACGGGTCATCTCGGTATTAGTCCGCCATTTTTAAAGCATAACTTGCTTAAACTGGAAGAAGTCGAACGGGTTGAGGATAAATTGCGTCGTCGTGATCTGGTGGTAGACGAAGAAACCATTTACCAGTTCTATGCATCTAAAGTGCCAGCTGAAGTGGCCAGCCGCCGTACTTTTGAAGATTGGCGGGCTACGGTTGAGCCTCAGCAGCCACGTTATTTATTTGTTGATGATGATGCATTATGGCTGAATGACCGTCCAACCACACAGCAATTTCCTGACTATTTACGTAATGGTGAACTTCGTCTGGCAGCGACCTATCGCTTTGACCCGAGTCATGATGAAGATGGCGCGACAGTTAAAATTCCACTGCAAGCCTTGGCTCAGGTAGATGAATCAATCTGGTCCTGGGGAATTCCAGGCTGGCGTCTGGACCTGATTGAAGCATTGCTAAAAGGCTTGCCGAAGGACAAGCGCCGTAATCTGGTGCCAATTCCAGATACTGCACGAAAACTCATGGCAAAAGTCGATGTACAGGATCTGCAGAAACATATCTTTGGTTTCCTGGCGTTCCAGTTACGTGGCGATCAAATCACTGAGAAAGATTTCAGCTTTGACCGGGTCGAACAGTATCTGTTACCGTTTATTAAAGTCACTGATGAAAAAGGTCGTGTCATTGAACAGGGTCGTGATTTGTCAGAGCTGAAAGCACGTTGCCGGGCTGAAACCCATAGTCCGGTCAAGCAGCTGAAAGGTGAATTTAAAACCTTCCCGGAAAGTTTTGTGTTTGAAGCCTCACAAAAAGTCACGGGTGTCGTGGTCAAGCAGTATCAGGCGCTGGTGCCGACCAAAGCCTTTGCTGCACTGGAGCAAAAAGATGAGTCGGGCGTGGTGATTCAGACCTTTAACGATCAGGCGGAAGCGATCAAAAAACATCGTGAAGGGGTGATCCGACTGGTGCATATGCAACTGGGAGACCTGATTCGCCAGTTAAAAAAACAGATCTCCAAACCTTTGGCACTGGCTTATTCGCCACTCGGTGACAAGGCCCAACTAGAACAAATGTTAGTTTATGCCACACTGCAAGTGTCCATGAATGAGCTACCTGTCAATGCGCAAGAGTTCCAAAAACTGGTTGAAGATGTAAAAAAATCTTTCTTAAGTCATGGGCAAGTTACCCTGAAAGAGATTACAGATATTTATATCCAGTGGCAGGAAATCCGCCGGAAATTATTGGTTTTAGACCATTCTGTGTTTGAGAAAAATATCAATGATATTGAAGATCAACTTGATTTAATGAGTCTTTCTGACTTTGTATATCGTAAACCATCCGATGTATGGATCGAATTTCCACGTTATTTGAAAGCCTTGATCTTGCGTTTAGACCGCTTGCCCAATAATCTACAAAGGGACAATTCCGCCATTGACCAAATTGATCAATGGATGGAAAAATTGTTCAAGTTTAAAGATGACCCTCGTCTGAAAGAATTGTACTTCATGGTCGAGGAGTTAAGAATCTCATTGTTTTCACAACCGATGAAAACAAAAGCACCCGTGTCTCCAACTCGCTTGCAAAAAGTATGGGATCGTCTTGGAATCAGTTAAGATATAGGTAATTCAGAGAAGGAGTTTTACATGGGCATCCGCATTACGGGTACTGGCTTGTTCCATCCGGAAAATGTCATCACCAATGAAGAATTAGTTGAAAGTTTAAATGCTTATGTGGAACTGTTTAATCACGAAAATGCGGACAAAATCGCTGCAGGCGAAATTGAAGCGCGTCGTGGTTCTAGTGCAGAATTTATTGAAAAGGCATCTGGTGTCCAACGCCGTTATGTTGCGGAAAAAAGCGGTATTCTAGATCCGAAACGTTTACGTCCGAATTTACCTGAACGTGCAGATGATGAAATTTCACTGCAAGCAGAATGGGGTGTAATCGCAGCCAAGCAGGCGATGGAAAATGCAGGCGTAACTGCTGAAGATATTGATATCGTGATTTTGTCATGCTCGAATTTGCAACGTGCTTATCCTGCCGTTGCCATCGAGATTCAAACCGCTTTAGGAATTAAAGGCTATGCCTATGACATGAATGTAGCCTGCTCGGCAGCAACATTTGGTCTGAAACAGGCCTATGATGCGATTAAGGCTGGTGCGCGTCGTGTGTTATTGGTTAATGTGGAAATTACCTCTGCACATACCGATTTTCGTTCACGTGACTGTCACTTTATTTTTGGTGATGTGGCAACCGCTTCAATTATTGAAAACACTGAAAGCAAAACCGGTTTTGAAATTCTGGATTCCGAGTTGTTCACCCAGTTCTCGAATAACATCCGCAATAACTTTGGTTTCTTGAATACCTCTGAAAATGCCGATATTGATGACAAGCGTTTCCGTCAGGATGGCCGTAAGGTCTTTAAAGAAGTCTGCCCACTGGTTGCGAAAATGATTACAGCGCAACTGGAGAAGAATCAGATTGCACCGACTGGCGTGAAACGCTTCTGGCTCCATCAAGCCAATGCCAGTATGAATGAACTGATCCTGAAACTGGTGGTTGGCAAAGAAAATGCCAAACCTGGTCTGGTGCCGATGATTCTGAACGAGTTTGCCAATACTTCTTCTGCAGGCGTGATCATTGCATTACACCGCACTGCCCATGAAGTGGAAGATGGTGAATACGGCGTACTTTGTTCATTCGGTGCTGGTTATTCGGTGGGTTCGATTCTGGTTCAAAAACGTGTGGCATGATCCGCAATAAATAGAGAGTAGACAGATTGCAGGCCAAGCATGACGGGCAGTGGATCAGGCGTTTAAGTGCCTTCTCCAAGTTATATTTTACCCCGACATTTTTAGGGGCTGAGTATATGGATGCCAGTCGACCTGCAATGTATGTCGGTAATCATTCCATGTATGGCATCTTTGATGCGCCGATGCTGATTGATTACCTCTACAACGAACATAAGGTGGCTGTGGTCAGTATTGCAGATCATAGCCATTTTTATGTGCCGCTGTGGCGTGAAGCCGTGAAAAAGTTTGGTGCCATTGATGGAATACAAGCCTATGTGCGTGCTGCAATGCAGCAAGGCTATTCCATTCTGGTCTTTCCGGGTGGCGGTCGTGAAGTGCTCAAACGTCAGGGTGAGCAGTATCAGCTGATCTGGAAGCAGCGTTACGGCTTTTTAAAGCTGGCGCAAGAATTCAATTATGATCTTGTCCCTTTTGCCGCTCTCGGTGCGGATGAGGTCTATGAGATTGGCTTTAATGCCAATAAGATTATCCAGCATAAGTATTTTCAAACACTACTTAAAATACCACAACTCAATAAATTACTACGTCAGGGCGATGTGATTCCTTCTCTGCCCAAACACCTGTTGCCAAAACGCTTGCCCTTTTATTTTCAGTTTATGCCACGACTATCGATTGCTCAGGTGCAGACGCAAGAGCAGCTGGTTGAGTTTCGGCATAGCTTGCAACAGCATATTTATACGGGTTTGGCAGCGCTCACTGTGCAGCGTCAGCAAGACCAGCAGGCAACCGAATCCTCGTTGTAAATCCAAGTTGTGACATATTGAGATGCGCTATATTTAGAAGTCATCCTGCAGTGCTGTTTTATTGTGCGAGTACTGCCATAATGTATGGTCAAATAGTCACTGATCGATGATCGAGGGCTCAACATGATTCAATATAAAAATAAAATAATATAGGTGCGTATATGGAACAGGGTGGTTGGGTAGCGCCGTTAAAATTGCTGGCACAACAATGTTTGCGGATTTCTCCGGAGTTGAACCAGCTTTATCTGGATCAGATGGCGATGATTGGTCATCTGACTGCACAAAATCTATTAAAAATTCAGCAGGGTCAGTACCGGATTGAATTGCTGGATGGGTTGTTCTATATCCAGTTTTATACTGCATATGCACTGGACTCCGGAACTGTACCCGTTTTGGTCGAGAGTCATTTTTATTTTCAGCAATACAAAGCAGAAGCGCTAGAGGAATTTTTTTTACAGGATATTTATTTCCTGACTGGGGACTTGAAACCGCAGCATTCGCTGTATTTACGTGACAAAGCCAAGCAATTACGCAAACTGATTCTGAACCAGGTCTATGAGGCGGTAAATGGCCCAGCACGGGTATTGGCATTCCTGCAACAGATGTCGGTGGTTCAGGCTGAGATTATTGATCATCATTTAATAGAGGCCGGGTTGTATACAACACCAGTCATGCAAAACGTTGTTCTGGACGAACAGGATATTCCCCCGAAAATTCTTGAAAGCTTGCAACAGGCTTTTTCTTTGGCATTTCTACAACAGGATGAGTTCCTGTCCATCCAGTCCTTAATGGACACTCTGGATGAATTCTGTTTTAGTGCCGCACAGTTTTTGCATCCGGCGACGTTTCGGATTATGTCCTTGTCTTTTGAAGAGCGTTTTAATTTACATGAACTGAATGATCACAGCGATGATATTCGGCTGTTGTATCGACATGCCGAGGAGCAAAGCCACCTGCTCGGTTTTGTCCGTTTGATGAATCGTGAGGTCTGGCATCGCGATGACTTATTAGCCAAACGAAATTTTCTGGAAAATCATCCCTATTTATGGCAAAAAAAGGTGGCCCGATTACCACTATTTGACTGTCATCGTGCAGTGAACTGGATTTTCAGGCAACCAGTCGAAGTAGTGGACTGGATCAGTGGCAATATTCAGCACAGCAGCGTGCGGGTGGCAGTGACGGCCTTAAGTTTTGTAGACAGCCATCATATTCATCCGCAGATTATTCTGGCGACCTTGCAATATTTTCAATATGTTTCGGCGCGACTGTTTATTCATAGCATGCATGAATATGCAATCCAGCATGACTGGTTTCAACATCAGCATAATCAGGCGGTGGTCTTAAAAGGCACACGTCAATCGATGGATGATCAGCGGATTGCCATCACTCCCTCGATTCTGTATCTGGATGAATGGATAGAATTGCTGCGTAACGTGGTCAAAATGGATGATCAGATCACCAAGAAAGTCTATTTGCAACTAAGCCGGGTGATGCAGGCATATATGCAGCATCTATATAAAATTACCGCGCATCTTCCAGAAGAAGTCTTGGCTTATATTCAGCCTCAAAGCCAGCAGAATCGGGATTTCTATCATGTGTTGCAGCGCTATCGGATTCCTTTTGTCGAATTTAGACAGCTGTTTTATTTACACAGTGGACATGTGCGTGAGTCTGTATTTGACAGTTATGTGCGTGACTATCTGGTGGAATATTTTTCCAGTCATAACGAGATTCCGAAAAACCTCAGCTGGAGTGGATTATTCGCTCAGGCCGTGATCTGGCATGATCAGATTCAGAAGCAGGAAATGATGGCCAAGCTGAAAAAAGAGTTTGCGCTCGTAACTTGGTCACCTTTGACGCAGGCCTCATTTTTATTATATTTCAACTGGCGTTTTGAGGAGCTTAAAAATCTGGATCGTATTCTGGAAGAATCCAAGGTTTTCAGGAACTGTCTGGCGGCCAGTTATGCCCAGCAGATTATTGAAGGGCAATATGTGGCCTTTCGCATGTCGCATCCGGATGTGCGTTTACCTTTAATTCTGGGCTGTCGGATCGTCAATGGGCAAGTGATCTTCGATCAGCTGGAATATCCGAACAATCAAAAGGCAGAAGCTGAATATAGCAATATCGCGATGCATTTTATCAACTGGCTCAACTTGCAGGCTTAAGTGCAAGATTAAGTGGTTTTCCGCCATGACGCTTAACTTTTCTGCCAAAAATCGTTAGGCTATAGCCGTTCTTTCACGGTATTGCTCTTATGAAACAGGAAACTGCCCTTAAGTTACTCAAAGCAGGAGAAAATGTCTTTTTAACCGGTTCTGCGGGTGCAGGAAAAACCTATACGCTGAATCAATATATTAATTATTTAAAAGCGCGTAAAGTCGCCGTCGCGATTACGGCATCGACCGGTATTGCAGCCACGCATATGAATGGTATGACCATTCACACCTGGGCCGGCATCGGCATTAAAGACTTTTTGTCCGAAGATGACTTAAAGCGCATGAAAGAGCGTAAATACTTAAAAGAACATCTGGAAAATGCCCAAGTTCTGATTATTGATGAAATTTCCATGCTGCATGCCAAGCAGCTGAATCTGGTCAATCAGGTGCTGAAATATTTTAAGGACAGTGATGAAGCCTTTGGCGGTATTCAGGTGATTGTGGCCGGGGATTTTTTCCAGTTGCCGCCAGTCGGTAAGAATGACGAGCGTAACCGCGATAAATTCTGCTTTATGTCGGAAGCCTGGGTAGAAGCCAAGTTTCGGGTCTGTTATCTGACCGAGCAGCATCGTCAGGGCAATGATTATCTGAATGACATCCTGAATGCGATCCGTGCGCAGGCGATTAGCCATGAACATCGCACGGCTTTACAGGCAACCCGACATCAAGAAATCGGCGATACCTATACGCGTCTGTATACCCATAATATGGATGTGGATAGTCTTAACTTTAAACATCTGAATGAAATTGACAATGATCCGCGCCAGTTTGATGCCCAGTGTGATGGCAATGAAAAGCTGATTGAAACTTTAAAATCTTCAGTACGTGCACCAGAAGCCTTAACCTTGAAAAAGCATGCCAAAGTCATGTTTGTAAAAAATAACTTTGATATGGGCTATATCAACGGCAGTCTGGGTGAAGTGATCAGTTTTGAAGAAGACGATGAATATGGTGTGCTGCCCAAAGTAAAACTGACCGATGGCACGACCTTGGTGGTGGAGCCGGAAACCTGGTCGGTAGACAATGAAGCTGGTAAGACTATTGCCAGTTTCCAGCAAATTCCTTTACGCTTGGCCTGGGCGATTACCATTCATAAATCTCAAGGGATGACCTTGGAAGCAGCAGAAATTGATCTGAGTCATACTTTCGAGAAAGGTCAAGGTTATGTGGCGCTGTCACGGTTGAAAAGCTTAAATGGCTTACGTTTAAAAGGCTTTAATGAGCAGGCTTTGGAACTTGACAGTTTAGCGATTAAAGCTGATCGTCGTTTTCAGGAACTTTCTGATGAAGCCGAAGCGAATTTTGAAAATGTCGATTTGACTGCGCAGCATAAAGCCTTTATTCGTCACTGCGGTGGCACATTGAATGAAGCAGAAATCCAGCGCAATGAAAAGAAAATTTCCAAGAGTGGCACGAAGCAGAGTTATGCCACTGCCACACTGGATGAAACCCGAGCACTGTTTGAAGAAGGCTATGAAGTTGCGGATATCGCGACTGAACGTGGTCTGACGCCAGCGACAATCATTAATCATCTAGGCCGTTTACACAAAGAGCAGGGACTGGATATTTCGGTGGCTCATCCGGGTGAGGAAGTGGTGGAGCAGGTGCGTAAAATTTATAAACGCTTAACCAAACGTCAAAGTGCTGAGCATTTTAATGATGATGGCTCGATTAAGTTGCGCCCGATTGTAGAACTCACCACGCCTAAAATGGCCTATGACCAAGTCCGTCTGGCACTGTTATTTGTAGAGTAATCCCCGAAATGATCTTTCAGAACTTTTAAGATGCATAGTTTATTCGTATACGGCACGCTTCGTCCGCAGCAACCCAATGCCCATGTCATGGAGCGGATTGGGGGAAGCTGGAAAGCCGCTTATATCCGTGGGCATTTGCAACAGCGTGGCTGGGGGGCTGAATTTGGTAGCCCGGGCATTCAGCTCAGTGATTCGGGCGAGACTGTTCAGGGTTATGTATTTATATCTGAGCATCTTCCCCAATATTGGGAAGAGCTGGATGCGTTTGAAGGTGATGAATATCAACGGATTCCGGTTAAAGTATATTTGGAAAATGGCGAGATGATAGAAAGTTTGGTTTATGCCTTAAAAGATTAGGCTCGGATTTGTCATGCAGTAAATTTCAAATTTTTATCAGGTCACAGCTTGTTAAAGATCATTCTATTTTTTTGTATCGCTTTTATTTTAGCTTGGAAAGCTTACAACCAAGATGAATCTTCCGTTGATCTGATGACATATCCTGAGCAAGCTTGAAACACTGCTTTAAAGCTTGGTGCAAGGTAATCAATAGATGACCTGCATATTATAGGTCATGTGATGTATTTTTGAGAAATCTTTGCATACTGGTGATGCGTGCTGATGATTTGAATCTATTGTGTACCAATCAATAAAGATAAAATCCCGGCTGCAATCAGCGGCCCAACAGGTACGCCGCGTAACACCGCCACACCTGCTACAGTACCAATCAATAAGCCCGCGACAATATCCGGTTGATTCGACATCAGTTTCACACCGCGGCCACCGAGCCAAGCCACAAAAACACCAATGGCAATGGCCAGTAAAGATTTCCAGCTGAGAAATGACTTGAGAATACTTTCTCCGGCAATTTTGCCACTCGCAATCGGTGCCAATACCCCGATGGTTAAAATAATAATTCCAATATTCAAACCATGTTGTTGTACATAAGGCAACAGGTCGTGTAGTGGGGTAATTTTAAGAACAATCAGTACCGCTGCAGCGATGGTGACAGCACTATTGTGACTGAATATACCACAGGCCAGTAATACCAAAAGAACCATCAAATTTAAATCGAGTTGTGACATGGGCGGGAGAGGAAACATGGAAAATGCCACCATTGTAGAGCGTTTCAGCTGGTGATACGAAGAAAATAAGCGAAGCAATCAATTTAGGTGTGTTTCAGGATAGAATGCACAACTCTTCACGCGATACAGGTTTAAGCAGATGCTATTGGAAAAAATGTTGCAGTCACAAGGTTTCGGTTCCCGCAAGCATTGTCAGCAATTGATTAAAAATGGTGCTGTTTCTATCCAGAATGAAGTGATTGATCATCCTAAACATAAACTGGATTTGAATGATTTAGACTTCGAGGTCTATGGCAAGGCCCATCGCTATCGAGAGAAAGTCTATATCGCTTTAAACAAACCGCAGGACTATGAGTGTTCGCATCAGGCCACGCATCATTTTAGTGTGTTTGATCTGTTTGATGAGATGCTGCTGAATCGTGGCATTCAATGCGTGGGTCGTCTGGATCAGGACACCACCGGACTGTTATTGTTGACTGATGATGGCCAGTTTCTGCAAGCGTTAACACATCCGAAAAAACATGTGGCCAAAGTTTATCAAATGCAAACGGCAGATCCAGTCACTGATGCTCAGCTACAGCAACTGGAACAAGGCGTTGAGCTACGCAATGAAAAAGGTATTTTTGCAGCCACTGAAGTGATACGTCTGTCTGAAAGCCGTCTGCAAATGAGCATTCATCAAGGGGTATATCATCAGGTGAAACGCATGCTGGCAGCCGTCGGAAATAAAGTCGAGCAATTGCATCGTGCTCAAATTGGTGCTTTGGCTCTGCCTGAGCTGGCTGAAGGAGAATGGATCTATTTAAATGCAGAACAGGTGGCTTTGGCAAAATTCCGTTCAGAAGAATAATTGAGTTATTCTTCTCAAGTTTATTTGAACGATCAGATTTTATCTCAGGAAACAATGATAGGTCTGAAACTCATTATCCTTAATAAATCCCATAGATTCATACAATTCATGCGATTGGTAATTGTTCTTTTGGGTTTCCAGGCTAATTCTTAAGGCCTGTTCATGTTTGGCAAATAAAATTGCGGTATCAATCAGTTGTCTGGCTGCACCCTGACGCCGAAATATCGGGGTGATATAGACATCATCCAGAATATAATAGGTCGAGCAGGCCACCGAAGAAAAACCCAGATACAGGATAATAAAGCCGGTAAAAGTATCATCTTTGGTATTAATGAAAATGACGGTCTGTCCATCTTCAAAACGTTGTTTTAAAAATTGGTAGGAGAGTTCGGGGTTAGAGGAGGTGCCATAAAATTGTCGATATTCATCGAATAATATCGCAAGCTGATTCAGGTCTGCTGATTGAGCGCGTCGTACGAGCATTGCATCCTCCATGCTAATTTTTTATTCATTATCAGCATCAAGCATAGCGAAGTTTGTCAGTGGCCGGCTTTAGAAATTGTTCGGAAATGCAACAATGTTAAATTTTGTCGCTTTCACCTAAAATGGCATTCAGTTCTTCAAATAAATCCAGATGATCATCATCGAGCTGGATTTCCTGATCATCCAGAGAATTGAGTGTTGAATTTGGCAAGCTGCTTTGCCCATTCTGGATCTCATTTTGCTTCAGTTTGCGCAGTCGGATCAGTTGTTCCAGATTAATATTCTGGTTTTCAATCGAGAAGGGGATCGATTTGGTAATCACCACTTGTTTGAAAAAAAGACGCACGGCCTGAGCTGGCGTAATCCCCAATTGCTTAAATACCGCAAAGGCTTGTTTCTTCTCTTGCGAGTCCAAGCGAATTTGATAAACTTCAGTTTTTCTCATAATATTTTTAAAGCTTTAAATTACTTAACTTTTCGCCTTTATTCTAATCAATTACGTTTGAAATTCAATCTTAAAGCGACCGATTTTAGAAAATAATCTGTAATGACAAGCGATTTACAGTGTCAATTCAAGTCTGGAGCTGAAATTCATGCTTTTCTGCGTGATCGGATCGATGAATTGAATATGTTGGGCCAATAAGCTTAAAGGGGCAGAAAAATCATCTTCGGCTTTGTGCGCTATCCGTGGATAAAACGGATCATTCTGAATTGGAATACCGAGATGATTCAAGTGCACGCGTAATTGGTGCTGTTTGCCAGTGTGTGGTTTCAGTTCATATTTGGCCCATTCTTTATTATGTTCTAACAGCTGGATTGCCGTTTCGCTATTGGCTTCGCCGTTGACCACCTGCATGGTATAGAAGGGCTGACCTTTTTCCATTCTTAATCGTGTGATCAATGGAAATTCTAAATCAGCCTTGTATGCTGCAATCGCATGGTAGGTCTTCTGCACTTGCCGTGTGGCAAACATCTGTTGATACAGGCCACGAGATTCTACATATTTTGAAATGAGAACCACGCCGGCCGTTTCACGGTCTAGCCGGTGAATCGGTGTTAAATGTTCATTGCCTGTTTGTTTTTTGAGACGAACCAGCAAGGTTTCCTGTACATACTGACCGGTCGGACTCATGGTCAAAAAGTGCGGTTTATCGATCACCATGAAATGCTCATTTTCAAATAAAATCTGATGTTGAAAAGGAACATGCACTTCATGTGCCAAAAATCGATAATAAAAACAATGACTATTGGCCTGAAATGGACTTTCTGTGCTTAATTGATGGCCCTGCGCATCATAGACCAGACCTTTGGCGAAACGGGCTTGCCATTCATCTGCTGCGATATGCGCAAATTGCGTGCATAAATAAGCAAAAACTGTCGGGGGTGCATCTAGACTATCCTGCAAGAACACTTTACTGGCACTGACCCCATTTAACATGGGCGGATTAAACTCAACAGTCGGATGCATGGCAGGCAGATCAACCTCTCAGAAACAGAAATGGTGAAAAAATACAGTTTCTCACACAGGTGAATAGGCTTTTAAAGCGTGGCGATGCTATCATATTTATTCTTTTGCATCATGTCGTGAGTAATATGCCTTATTCATTTAATGTCACTTTAAATCATGAAGACGATACCCAGAAACTGGCCAAGGTTCTGGCCGAAAATTTCCCTGCGGGAGTCGTATATCTGATCGGTGATTTGGGGGCAGGAAAAACGACCTTAACGCGCTATTATTTGCAACAGCTGGGTCATCAAGGTTCGGTGAAAAGTCCGACTTATACGCTGGTCGAACCGTATCAGATCAATGGGCAGGATATTTTTCACTTTGACCTGTACCGTCTGAATGACCCCTATGAACTCGAATTGATGGGAATCCGGGATTATCTGGAAACTCCGAATGCGCTATTTTTATTTGAATGGCCCTCCAAAGGTGGCGATGAAATTCCGCAAGCTGACCTGATTATTGAAATTTTAAAATCTGAAGATGAACTGACCCGTACTGCAAGCCTGATTTCCTCTAATCTTGCTTTGCGAGAGGCTTTGGAGCGTCAATTTTCACATGTCGAATGATTTAAGTCTACGCCGTATCCGTGCCCTTGATCCTGCGCTGGCCAACCAGATTGCTGCAGGTGAGGTGATTGAACGTCCGGCATCCGTGGTCAAGGAATTACTGGAAAACTCGATTGATGCGGGTGCGACCGAGCTGATCATCCGGGTGGAACAGGGTGGCAGTACCTTAATTGAAATTATGGATAACGGCCGTGGTATTCATGCTGAAGATCTGGCATTGGCCGTCATGCGTCATGCCACCAGCAAAATCCAGAGTGCCGATGAGCTGTATGCGATCAGCAGTTTAGGCTTTCGTGGAGAAGCGCTGGCATCGATTGCAGCAGTCTCACGCCTGACCATGATCAGCAGTCAAAATGAGGATGGCATTGGTTATCAGGTAGAAGTAAACGGTACGGCTTTTGATCATCAGCAGATTCAAGCGGTCGCGGCTTCGAAAGGGACGCATATCCGGGTTCAGGATTTATTTTTTAATGTGCCTGCGCGGCGTAAATTCTTAAAGAAACCGGGCACTGAATTTGGCCACATTGAAGAAATTGTACGCCGTATGGCACTGACGCATTTTGATATCCGGTTTGTGCTGGAACATAATGAAAGCATCAAGCTGAATTTACCCGTGGCGGACAGCGGTGCTTTACGTTTCCAGCGGGTACAGCAGTTATTGGGTCGTCAGTTCACTGAAAATGCTTATTGGATCGATGCTGACAGTATAAACATGCGTTTATCAGGCTGGCTTGGTCATCCTTCAGATGCGCGTGCACAGGCCGACTTGCAATATGTCTATGTCAATGGCCGGATTGTCAAAGACAAAACCATTTCTCATGCCTTGAGGATGGCTTATGATGGCATTTTGCATGGCCATCAACATGCGGCTTATTTGCTGTTTTTAGAAGTTGATCCTGAAAATGTTGATGTCAATGTCCATCCCACTAAGCATGAAATTCGCTTTCTGAATCAGCGTGAAGTACATGAGTTTGTACGGCATTATGCCAAAGAAACTCTGGCACAATTCCAGACGGCAACTGCTGATTTAGCAACTGCGATGAAAGTTGATGATGAACCTGTTGCACTTGTACCGCAACCGCGTTATCAGGAACAGTTTAGCCTGCACCAGACTGCGCATGCGCAGCAGCAATTATCCTCTAACCTACCTGTAGCTGCTAAAGATGAAAATGAGGCATCGGATGTCCTGACCGACTTTGAATCTTCGCGGCCGCAAACGGTACATTATGCGCGAGACTATAATGCGTCTTATGCAGGCTCGCAGCAGCTGAATAATGCCCTGCAAAGCTATCTGGCACCGCTGCGTGATCAAGCGTCTGCCTATGAGCCACAAGTTGCAGAGCAAGCCTTGCAAAGTCATATACAGGCCAAAGTCGATGAACATCCACTCGGGATTGCGATTGCCCAGTTACATGGGATTTATATTCTGGCACAAAATACCGAAGGGCTGATCATTGTGGATATGCATGCAGCACATGAGCGGATTGTCTTGCAGCAAATGAAATCGGCTTGGGATAAACCTGAATTCTGGACGTCACAGCAACTACTGATTCCAAAGGTCGTAAACATTAGCCGGATGCAGGCGATGCGGGTAGAAGAGCTGAAAGAGCAACTCGCACGTTTGGGTCTGGAAATTGATCAGTATGGTGATGAGCAAGTCATTGTACGTGGTGTGCCGGCTATTCTACACAAGGCGGATTTTGATGCCCTGATTCCTGAATTATTGAATGATTTAGATCCGGGGGATCAAGCACAAAGCCTATTGCAGAAGCGTGACCAAATTTTGGCGGGAATGGCCTGTCATGGTGCAGTGCGAGCGCATCGTATCCTAAGTTTGTCTGAAATGAATGCTTTATTACGGCAGATGGAACAAACCGAATTTGCCAGTCAATGTAATCATGGCCGTCCGACTTGGCGCGCTTTTCCATTGAATAAACTAGACAAACTTTTTGCTCGAGGAGAGTAGTTTTACATGTCCAATCAATTGCCGGTCATCAATTTAATGGGGCCAACTGCAAGTGGTAAAACCGCTTTGGCATGTGAACTGTATGAGCAAGGGGGATTTGAGCTGATTTCGGTCGATTCTGCACTGGTTTATCGGGAAATGGACATTGGTACAGCCAAACCTTCTAAAGAGGAACTGGCGCGCTATCCGCATCATCTGATTGATATTATTAGTCCACTTGAAGTGTATTCTGCAGCCAACTTTGTCGAAGATGCTTGCCGCCTGATTGATGATATTCATGTGCGTGGTAAAACCCCGATTCTGGTTGGCGGAACCATGCTGTATTTTAAGGCCTTGCTTGAAGGTTTGTCAGATAACCTACCAAGTGCAGACTATGCTATCCGGGCAGAGATTGAAGCCAAGGGTGAGCAGGAGGGCTGGGAAGCGGTTTATGCAGAATTATGTGCAGTCGATCCGATTGCCGGTGAAAAATTCAAGGTTAGCGACAAGCAGCGCATTATTCGAGCCTTGGAAGTTTTTAAATTGACTGGTGAGCCGATTACAAAACTACAGGCAGAACAACCTAAAAACTTACCATATCGTTACAGTTTTTATAACTATGCACTTATGCCAGATCGGTTAGAATTACACGGGCGTATTGAACAACGTCTGCAAATGATGTGGAAAAACGGTTTTTTAAATGAAGTTGTTAGTTTAATTGAAAAATACGATTTTAATGAAAATCTACCTTCTATGCGTTCGGTAGGTTACCGTCAAGCTATAGAATTCTTAAAAAATGCTGACAAAACCAAGGAAAAGCAACAGGAAATGGAGGATAAAGCTTTATTTGCGACACGACAACTTGCAAAACGTCAATATACGTGGCTGAGGTCTTTGCAAGAAAAGCATAAATTTACAACATATTTTACGCTACAGCAGGCTCAACAAGACTTGCGAAACTGTCACGGATAAAGCAAAATTTAGGGACTATCTTTTTTATAATTTTTAATTGAAAAATAGAGATAGTTTTTGCGCTGATTTTTAATTTTTTTTTGGAGTTATAACATGTCTAAAGGTCAAACTTTACAAGATCCATTCTTGAATTCTCTCCGTAAGGAACGTATCCCAGTATCTATCTTCCTGGTAAACGGTATTAAATTACAAGGTCATATCGAGTCTTTCGACCAATACGTGGTTTTATTAAAAAATACAGTAAGCCAAATGGTTTATAAGCATGCAATTTCAACTGTAGTGCCTGCACGTAATCCTCGTCCTGCTGGTGCGCCTGCTGGTCCACAAGGTGCTGGCTTTGGCGGTCAAGGTGCTGCTGGTGGTTTCGGTGGCGGTCAAGGCACTGGCTTCGGTGGTCAAGGTGGCTTCGGTGGCGGTCAAGGCGCTGGCTTTGGTGGTCAAGGTGGCTTCGGTGGCGGTCAAGGCGCTGGCTTTGGTGGTCAAGGTGGTGGCTTTGGTGGTCAAGGCGGCTTCGGTGGCGGTCAAGGCGCTGGCTTCGGTGGTCAAGGTGGCTTTGGTGGTCAAGGCGCTGGCTTTGACAACGATACTAAATTTGAAGATACTCAAGACGACGAAAATAATCGTTAATCGAGTCTGAAAATTAAAAAAACCTCTCATCGAGAGGTTTTTTTATGCCTGTAAGTTTTGCATGGATAAAAATTAAAAAGCCAGCAATCTAGCGCTGGCTTTTTAAAATGGATCTGGGCTTAACGATTACGTTTAGGATCCAGTTGTGGATCTTTGATTTCTACATAGGCATTGCTACGTGTTTCACGTAACCAGCTGTCCAGCTCGGCATCAAACTGACGTTCACCAAGTAATTGACGGGCCATACGTTCTTGATATTCCTCTGTCATATCCTGTTGACGTGTTTCGCTGACTTGCAGGATATGCCAGCCAAACTGGGATTGAAACGGTTTACTGAACTGCCCCACTGGGGTGCTTTTCATTTGCTGTTCAAACTCAGGCACCATTACCCCAGGGCTTACCCAGCCAAGACTGCCACCATCACGTGCTGAACCGGTATCATTGGAGAAGGTTGAAGCTAAAACAGTAAAATCTTCGCCTTGTTGCAGGCGGCTATATAAACTGTCAATCATCTGTTTGGCATTTTCCGGACTGACTACTTCAGAGGGTTGAATCAGGATGTGACGGGTCAAGTATTGAGGAACCAGGGCTTTTTGTTCGCCACCTTTACGTTCTAGTAGCTTGAGTACATGTACCCCATCAGCAACCGGAATGAGTTCAGAGGTTTGACCTGGCTGTAGGGTCGTGACACGTGCAGCCAGTTCTGCCGGAATTTCTGACAGGCTTCTCACGCCCATGTCAGCAGCTTCGACTTTAATGCCGCCAGTGCTGTATTTTTTGCTGATCGCCTGAATATCATTGCTGGTATTCAGCTCTTGCTTTACCTGTGTAGCAATCTGTTCCGCATTTTCGCCGCTTACACGTAAATGCAGCACATGTACCTGGCTGCCGAGTAAAGCCTGACCTTGCGGGGTATTTAGGAAGTTTTTAACATCCTGGTCTGTGATTTGAATCCGTGAAGTCACGACTTGTTGACGTAAACGATTCAGCGCTAAATCTTCCGCAATACGGTTGCGTAAAGAAGCATAGGTATTGGGCGCCATGGCATCCAGTTTTTGCTGGAAAGCTTCCAGACTGGTTGAGCCCGAATCACGGGCAACTTTCAGTACTGCGTCATTCAGGGATTTTTCATCGGGACGAATATTGTAGCGTTTAACTTGTTCAAGTTGTGCCTGACGAATAATGAGCTGCTCTAAGGCTTGTTGCTCAAGAAATTGTTGGGGTGGAACTGTCTGATTTTGCTTTTGCAGCTGATGAGAAATCTCGGCCACACCTTGAGCCAGATCACTACGCAGAATGATACTATTGTCGACCACAGCTACAACTTCATCTTTAGGTTGGGCAACAGCAAACGTCGTCATCGCTGAAGAAAGGCATAGCGCAAGTGCAGTCGCTTTAAAAATTTGTTTTAACTGTTTTGTCTTCATTAACGTTCTGTCCAAGTTTGATTGATATTGTTAAAACCTAGAATGCGATTTTCTAGTAATGAGGTGAGTTTGCTGCTTAACCCACCTAAGCCTTTCAGGCTGACCTCGGCCATAATAGCGCGTTTGGCTTTGACGTTTGAATCATTAACGTTGTCTAAGTCATTGTAATATGAACGACCATATACAGAAACTCCCCAACAGCATGACTCATAGTTCACGCCAAGTAAATATTCTCGTGCGACACTATTGTCGAGGTCAAACTGCGCATGTCCTACCAGACGCCAGTTGTTGGCAATCGGCTGGATAAATGAACCCACTACATGATCATAGCTCTTCTGACGGTTCGGAATGTCTTTACGATAGAAATAGCCGACGTTGTATAGATTGCCTTGCTCACCGGTATAATAAACCTGCAGATCGCGCTCAGCATTTTGGCCATTCGACATCCAGCTTGAGTTCAGATTAATGTGAACATTATTTGACAGCTGGCTGGTCAGTTGAATTACAGGGCCAGTATGACTTTCACGGTCGAATTCATCTGCATCATTTTCCAGTGTGACACGGCGATCTTCAAAGAAGAAACTTTGACCGACACTCGCACGTAGGCGTTCCAGACCTTCTTCATTAAACAGGCTATAACTCAGACCTAAAGAGGCAAAGTTGTTGTCTTCCAGGCGGTCGTTGCCATAGAAGCGACGCGCACTGAAAAGCTGATCATAATTAATCGAAGCGACGACTGAGTCAAAGTTAGGTTGATTCTGCTGGTTTTCATAAGGTGAATAGGCATAGAACAGACGAGGCGTTAAGGTCTGTAAATAGGTACCTTCTTTTTCGAAAATTAAGCCGGTGTCCAGCGTGAATTGTGGCACCACAATGGACTGGCTTTCACTAGAACCACCACGGTCTCGGGTTTTCTCATCATAGAAGGTATTGATGTTGCGTACAGATGCTTCCGGAATAAAAAACGACCACGGGTTATAGTGATTATAACGCACCGAAAAGTCGTTATAGATGCGGGTGCCACTTGGTTGATAAATCTTGTCATCATTTTGAAGGATATCAGCAAAATTTCTCAGGTCTTTCTGGAAATAAGCAGTATCGTTATTAAACTCAAGCTGTAATCCGAGTGGATTGCCAGTTTTATAATTGACTAAAAGCTGCGGCAAACGTGCATAAGGACGATCTTCATCCAGTACAGTGGGATCGAGTGTCTGGAAATTTTCGACTTTGAATTGTGCCTTTAAGCCGGGAATACCATTTTTATAATTGACTTCCCAAGCGCGGCGCAGGTTCAAGTCAGTTTTTGAGTTCGGGTTATTGTCCAGGTCGGCAAAGTAATCTTTGTCTGAGGCGTAGTTATATTCCAGATTGGTCGAGAACTGATCGTTGATCTGCCAATTATGCAAGTAATGTAAGCTTTTACGATCCTCATTATCATAACTTTCATCCGAAGGTAGATAGCCACCCCAGATACTACCTTCACCATAATTTTCTGTCAGATAACGGAACTCGCCATCTAGCATGGCACCACGATCACCAATATAGCGCGGCGTGAGGGTAGCATCATACTGTGGGGCCAAATTCAGATAAACAGGAACACCGAGTTCAAGTCCGCCATCATTGGTAAAACCAAAAGTTGGCGTTAGAATGCCGGTAGTACGGCGGTCATCAATCGGGAAGTTGAAATAAGGGATTGCCAATACCGGAACGTCTTTGACATACAGTTTGGTATTGCGGGTTTCACCACGTCCGGTTTCCTGATTCAGCTTGATCTTTTCTGCCTGTATTTTCCAGGTCGGCTTTTGCTCAGGCGGGCAGGTAGAGTAAGTGGCATTTTCCAGTTCTATCGTATCAGTCGATGTTTTGGCAATCTTTTCTGCACGACCGTGGGCATGTTGCTGCTCTGCAATATAGAAACTGTTGTTTAAATCGCCCTGTTGGGTTTTTAAATTATAGTTAATATCATCACTTTGTGAGATCAGACCGCCTTGTGCTAACTGTACCTGACCTGCTGCTTTGGCATAGGTCTGGGTCTGATCAATGGTCACTCGTTCGGCACGGATTTGACGACCTTGCTGATCAATAACCACATTGCCTTCCAGATAGGAGTCGCCTGCCGGATCGTAATGTCCATAATCGGCGGTAATGGTCGAGGTGGCTTGGTCTGGCGCAATAGTCGCTGCATCTGGAGCGATCGGGGTGACCCAGGCACCTTCACAATAAGCCGAACTTAAATACTGTCCCTGACGTTGCTGCGCTTCAGCCGAGGATTTATCGACATAGTATTGTGAAAAGAAGGCTTCACCTGGATAGGTCTCATTAATGCGCTGTTTGAGTTGTTCTGCATTTACATCGGATGAGACAGTTGATGCAGCATAGCTTGAGGCTGAGCTGCCACATAAAAGGGTTAAGATCGCAGTCGCTAGAGGGTTGATTTTAAAGTGATGCTTCATTTGTCTCATTAACCAATCATGCTTTTATCGCAATTAATTATTGTCGCATCATAGAGAAAAAGTTGATAAGTAGCTACACTTAGCACTTTAAAAACTCAGCCTGTATTAGAATTAATTGCAAATGAATACACAACGCGAACAATTGATACAATCTTGGATTGCCTCTGTACTCGGTTCAGATCAATTTGAAACTCATTTTTTAGCAGGTGATGCCAGCTTTCGTCGTTATGCACGAATCAAGCTGAATAATAAAACATTTATGTTGATGGATGCACCACCAGAAAAAGAAGATTGTGTGCCTTTTGTGACGATTGATGAATTTTTTGATGCTCATGGCGTGCGTGTTCCGCATATCGTCGCAAAAGATTTGAAGAATGGTTTTTTACTTCTGGAAGACTTTGGTGATGTCCTGCTGTCTAATCTGCTGAATGATGAGACTGTAGATGCCTATTATGAGCAAAGCTTTAAACAGCTGATTCAGCTGCAATCCATTCCGGGAGAAGGGCAATTCCCCGCCTATTCTTATGAAAAGCTGATCTCGGAAATGGAGTTGCTGACCGACTGGATGCTGCCGGCTTTAAAGGTACAGCCCACAGAGGCAGAATCAGCCTTGATCAAGCGTACCTTTGCAATTCTGGCCAATGCTGCTTTGGCACAACCTCAGGTCATTGTGCATCGTGATTTTCATAGCCGGAATTTGATGAAAATCGAAAATGAAACCGAACTCGGTGTGATTGATTTTCAGGATGCCGTGATTGGTGCGGATACTTATGACCTGATTTCGATTACCCGTGATGCCTATGTGCAGTGGAATGCCGACCGTGTGTATCGCTGGTTCAAAAACTTTTATGACTTGTTGCCAGCATCTGCTAAAGAAGAGCGTGACTTTGAACAGTTTAAAAAAGATGCCGACATGATGGCGATTCAGCGTCATATCAAGATTTTAGGTATTTTTGTACGTCTGTTTGAACGTGATGGCAAGTCAGGTTATCTCAAGGACTTACCACGTGTGATGTGGTATCTGCTCGAGGAATCAAAAGCTTATACTGAACTTCAGCCATTCATGCAGTTTATGCGTGACCGAGTGATGCCGGCTTTTGAAGCCAAATATGGCTCTTATGAGGTGGCTGCCTAAATGAAAGCGATGATTTTGGCCGCAGGTCTTGGTAATCGTATGCGCCCCTTAACTTTGCATACCCCGAAACCCTTGCTTGAAGTCGGTGGCAAACCACTTATCGTCTGGCATCTAGAAAAACTGGCGGCAATCGGTGTCACTGAAATTGTGATCAATACGGCCTGGCTGGGTGGGAAACTTGCAGAAGCCCTGGGTGATGGCTCACAGTTTGGCGTAAAAATTCTGTGGTCACATGAAGGTGAAGGTCTGGAAACGGCAGGCGGGATCATTCATGCCTTGCCGCTTTTGGGTAATCAGCCTTTTATCCTATTAAATGGTGATGTCTGGACCACAATGGATTTTGCACCTTTATTAGATGTTGATCTGAACGATAATTTGGCACATCTGGTGTTGGTCGAAAATCCGCAGCAACATCCAGAGGGTGATTTCACCCTTGCAGAAGGGAAGGCTTATACCTTCGATCAACAGGTCGAGGGTGAAAACCTGACTTTTAGCGGTATATCCGTCATCAGTCCAAAAATGTTTGAAGGCTTAGAGGCTGGAAAGCGTCCTTTGGCACCTTTATTGAAGGCAGCGATGCTGAATCATCAAGTGGTTGCCTCTAAACTGGCAGGTATTTGGGTAGATGTCGGTACGCCTGAACGTTTAACGGCACTAGATTTGGCAATCCGTGAAGCTAAGTCTGTTTAAGTGAATATTCACTAAGCACTGCCTACTATGACAAGATATAGAAAACGGTATACTTCCACCTAACTTTTTCGAGCGTAGATTGTTTATGCACATGTTTTTTCAAGAACTAAAGCAGGGTAGCCAAGCTTTGGGTTTAGAGCTATCTGAAGAAGCTTTGAATTTATTACTCAAGTATCAGGACGCTTTGGTGCTGTGGAACAAAGCATATAATTTAACTGCGATCCGTGATCCGAAAGAAATGCTGGTCAAGCATCTGCTGGACAGTCTCAGCATTCTAAAAGATCTGCCAGCGGGCCGTCTGCTCGATATCGGTACGGGTGGCGGTATGCCAGGTATGATCATTGCTTTATGTCAGCCTGAGCGTGAATGTGTATTACTCGATTCAAACGGTAAAAAAATTCGTTTCCTGAAGCAGTTTATTGCCGATCTGAAACTTAAAAATGTCATTGCGGTGCAAACGCGTGTAGAAAATGAAGACAGCATTAACGAGCTGGGTCAATTTGATGTGATTACCAGTCGTGCGTTTGCATCTCTGACTGACTTTGTGGATGCCTCTAAACCGTATATGCATGAACAGACCATTATTGCCTCAATGAAAGGCTTAATTCCTGAAGATGAAGTCACTGCTTTAAAAAATGAATTTAGTTGTGAGATTATTGAACTTAAAGTTCCGCGCTTAGACGAACAGCGTCATTTACTGCTATTAAAACGTATTTAAGAATTTTAAAGGGATTGGGGGCAACATGGCACAAATTATTGCGATTGCAAACCAAAAAGGTGGTGTTGGTAAAACCACAACCGCAGTAAATTTGGCGGCATCTTTAGCTGTGTTAAAAAAGCGCGTTTTGCTGGTCGATATGGATTCGCAAGGCAATGCAACCATGGGGTCGGGCATTCAAAAGAATGACTTGCTCTATTCGGTCACCGATGTATTGCTGGGTGAAGTGCCGATTGAAACGGCGATCGCCAAGGCAGAGGTCGGTTATAAGGTTCTGGGTGCCAACCGTGATCTGGCTGGGGTTGAGCTGGCAATTGCAGATCAAGAAGGACGTGAATTCATCCTGCGTGATGCATTGCAAGAAGTCGAAAAGTCATTTGATTATATTATTGTTGATTGTGCGCCAAGTCTGAGCCTGATTACAGTGAATGCTTTGGCAGCGGTTGATGGTGTGCTGATTCCGATGCAGTGTGAATATTATGCACTGGAAGGTCTGGCTGATTTGACCCAGACCATCGATCGGATTCAGCAAGCATTGAATCCAGACCTGCAAATAGTCGGTGTATTACGTACCATGTATGATGCGCGTAATGCCTTGACCCGTGATGTCTCTGAAGAATTAGAACAATATTTCGGTAAAAAACTGTATGACACCGTGATTCCACGCAATATTCGTCTGGCTGAAGCACCAGCACACGGTTTGCCGGTGATTTATTTTGAAAAAAGCTCAAAGGGTGCAGTTGCTTACTTAAATCTGGCAGCTGAAGTATTAAAGAAAAGCAAAGTGAAAAAAGGAAGTAAAGCATGACCGTCAAGAAACGTGGACTCGCTAAAGGTCGTGGCTTGGATGCCTTGCTAGGCTCAATTCAAAAAGAAAAATTACAGATGGAAGCCCAAGGTCTTGATCATGGTCAGCTCAAACAGATTGATGTGAACCTGCTCAAGCGTGGTGAATACCAGCCGCGCCGTTATATCAACGAGCAAGACTTGCAAGAGCTGGCGGCATCGATTGAAAAACACGGCATTATGCAGCCGATTGTGATTCGTCCGGTCGATGATGAACGCTATCCTTATGAAATTATTGCCGGTGAACGTCGTTGGCGTGCAGCGCAGTTGGCAGGTTTAACTGAAATTCCTGCGATTGTGCGCGAACTTCAGGATCAGGTCGCGATTGCATTGGCTCTGATTGAAAACATCCAACGTCAGGATCTGAATCCGATTGATCAGGCCATGGCTCTGCAACGTTTCCATGAAGAATTTGGTTTAAGCCATCAGGAAATTGCAGACACAGTCGGCAAGGCACGTACTACGGTCAGTAACTTACTTCGCCTGCTCAGTCTGGCTGAAGAAGTGAAAGACTTTATGCAGCAAGGCCTGCTGGATATGGGGCATGCGCGTGCGATTCTAACACTGAAGGCAAAAGACCAGCTCAAAGTCGCTGATATCGTGATTGAAAAAAGTCTATCTGTTCGTCAAACCGAGCAGTTAGTCCGTGATTTTAATGCACCTAAACAAGAAAAAGTAAAACAAGCGCTTGCACCGGATATTCAGCAATTGACCCAGCGCCTTTCAGAGCGTTTCAGTGCTGATGTGAAAATTGACTATAACAAACAAGGTAAAGGAAAATTAGTCATTAGTTATCATTCTTTAGAAGAGCTGGATGGCATTCTTTCTATTTTAGAAGATGAATAATTTATATATTTTTTTTATTGGGGAATAAATTAGATGTGGGAATTGGTTAAAGCGGGTGGCTGGCTCATGCTGCCACTGGTCTTGTGTTCTATCTTTATGCTGGCGATTTCGATCGAGCGCCTGATTCGCCTGAAGAGGAAAGCGGTACTTCCGTCTACACTTCTGATGAGTCCAGTGCAAAATGCATCACAAGTCATGCAAAAAATTCAACAAAGTACAGAATTGAAGCACAGTACTTTAGGCCGGGTATTTGCAGCAGGCTATGCCAGCAAGCCGCAGGGCGAACAGTATGCCCGTGCACAAATGGAAGTGATGGCATCGCAGGAAATTGGTTATCTGGAAAAGAATATTAACTTTCTGGGAACCTTAAGTGCTGTGGCGCCATTGCTGGGTTTGTTGGGGACTGTGCTTGGGATTATCGAATCTTTTCTGATGATCGATGTGGGGACTGGGAGTGATCCGGTATTGATGATGCCAGGTATTTCCAAAGCCTTGATTACCACAGCAGCCGGGATGCTGATTGCGATTCCGGCACTTTTTGCCCATCGTTACTTCCAGCGACTGGTTCAGGAATATGTGGCGGAGCTTGAACAGCAGGCGACCTTGTTTCATGCGGATCTTTTTTATCGCAATATTGCAGATATAGACCAAGATATGCAAAAAGCCAGCTAGGAGGCGGATGATGAAATTCAAACGCAACCAAGTAGAAGATGTGCATATTAATCTGACCCCTATGATTGATTGTTTGCTGTTTATTCTGGTCTTTTTACTGTTATCGACAACATTTAGCCAAATGAGCCGTATGAACTTGACCTTACCAGATGCGCAGGGTGTTCCGCCTAAAAGTTATGATCAGAAAGTTGAAGTGATTGTAGATGCCAATGGTCATTATGCAGTCAATGGTCAATCCTTGGCCAGTAAAGAAGTCGCAGATTTAAATACTGCAATTAAACAGATTTCTAATGAACGCCGTGATTTAATGTTCGTCATTGCCGCTGACGCGAAAGCCAGCCATCAGGACGTGATTCGCGTTATGGATGTGGCCGGGCAGCTCGGCTTTGTCAATATTAATATCAGTACCAAAGTACCCACCCGAGGTTATTAGTGAAGCACGATTTTAAGGTCTATCTTCGCCTTTTAAGTTATTTAAAACCCTTTTGGGGCATCGGATTGCTTGTCCTGCTCGGTTTTTCTATTAATGCGGCTACAGAAGTTTCTGTGGCTAAATTACTGGAATATATTATTGAGGCCATTCAAGACAAAGACCAGAGTTTCACTTCGCTTTTCCCGTTTTTAGTGGTTGTCCTGATGTTCTTTCGTGGGCTGGGATTATTCATGGGGGGGTATTTTACTGCGGTGATTTCCCGTAATCTGGTGTTCAATATCCGTCAGGAAGTTTTTGCAAAACTGCTGCGTTTACCGTCTCAGTATTATCTGGACAATACCAGCGGGCATATTACTGCCAAGATCATGTATAACGTGGAACAACTGACCGCTGCCTCAACAGAAGCGTTAAGAACCCTGTTGCAACAAGGTTTGATTACGATTGCGCTATTAGGCTATCTGCTATATAGCAACTGGCGTCTGACCATGTGTATCCTGATTTTTGCACCCGTTATTGGCTTTGTGATCAGTAAGGCGGCTAGACGGATGCGTAAACTGTCACAGCAAGTGCAAGACACCATGGGGGATGTCAACCATGTGGTTCAGGAAACGGTCAATGCCAACCTGATCGTCAAGGGTTTTGGCGGCCAAAGTTATGAGCAGGAACGCTTTAAACAGAACTCGCTGGAAAACTTGCGTCGTGGCTTGAAAATGGTCGCTGTGCAGCAGTTGAACAGTCCTGTGGTTCAGCTGATCATGTCTATTTCACTCAGTATTGTCATGTTTATTGCCTTGCGTCCACAGATCCTTGGCGATACCTCTGCCGGTGAATTTGTGGCTTATATTACGGCTGCGGGCATGTTGGCAAGACCGATCAAAGCTTTAACAGATATCAATGAAAAAATTCAACGGGGTATGGCCGCAGCGCATTCGGTATTTGAATTGCTGGACATGCCCGAAGAAAAAAATACCGGGACTTTAAGCGATAGCTTAAAAGGTAATATTCAGTTTAAAGATGTCAACCTGTTTTATGATGATGGTCATCATGCCATTCGTGATTTTAATTTAGAGGTAAAAGCTGGTGAAACGGTTGCTCTGGTTGGGCGTTCCGGTGCCGGTAAAAGCTCACTGGTGAACCTGCTGGTACGTTATCAGGATACAAGTTCAGGTCAGCTTCTACTGGATCAGAAACCGATTGAGGACTTTGAGCTGACTGCTTTGCGTACCCAGATTGCGATGGTGAATCAGCAAGTGGTGCTGTTTAATCGGACTGTGCGAGAAAATATTGCCTATGGTCAGCTCGAAGGTGCGACTGATGAAGACATTATTGCAGCAGCAAAAGCCGCTTATGCACATGATTTTATTATGGCTCTGCCAAAAGGTTATGATACCCAACTGGGTGCTCAAGGTTTAAATCTGTCTGGTGGTCAGCGTCAGCGCATCGCGATTGCACGTGCGATTTTGAAAAATGCCTCTATTCTGATTCTGGATGAAGCAACCAGTGCCCTGGATAATGAATCCGAATACTTTATTCAGCGTGCCTTTGATCAGGCCATGCAAGATCGTACAACCATTGTGATTGCACACCGTTTATCGACGATTGAAAATGCGGATCGTATTGTGGTCATGGATCAGGGGTGTATTGTCGAGCAAGGGACTCATGCAGAACTGATTGCATTGCATGGGGCTTATTATCAGCTGCATCAACGTAATTTTGAGGAACAATAAGTTATGGCATTGGCGCAAATCATTCAGGATGCTTGGAATGCACAGGCAAAGTGGCTGGTGGTGCTGCGTCCTTTGTCATGCTTGTATCGTTTAGGTTTTGTCAGCAATCGCTGGCTGTACCAGAAAGGGATCAAGACAAGCTATAGTGCTCCGGTTCCGGTCATGGTGATTGGCAATATCACTGTCGGTGGTAGTGGTAAAACCCCTTTGCTGATTCATCTGGTTGATTATTTAACTCAACAAGGTGTAAAAGTTGGGGTGATTAGCCGTGGTTATGGCGGCAAAGGTCCATTTCCGGCTTATGTGGATTTTAATACCTTGCCTGAGGTCGTCGGTGATGAGCCTGCCTTGATTGTACAGGCGACGGGCGTGCCGATGGCCGTAGGGCCAAACCGGCAAAAAAGTATTGAACTGTTACTGCAAAGACATCAGTTGGATCTGATTATTTGTGATGATGGTTTGCAGCACTGGGCTTTAAATCGTCAGATTGAATGGATTGTACTGGACAATAATCGCGGTCTGGGCAACCAAAAACTGCTTCCGGAAGGCTATCTGCGTGAACCGGTGACACGCTTGGAAACAGGAACGGTAATTGAACATTCGGCAAGCCCAAGTTCTGAGCTGCATATGCATCTGGCTGCATCACAGCCTTATCTACTCAATCAAGACAACAATAAAATCTTCGATTCTCAGTCGGCTTTTTATGCCGTGGTGGGAATCGGTTTTCCGCAACGCTTTTATCAGACCCTGAAAAATCTGGGCATAGAACAATTCCAATGTCATGAATTTCCCGATCATCATGATTATGACATTGAGGATCTACAGTTTGATGATGCCAATCCGATCATTACCACGGAAAAAGACGCAGTCAAGATTATGGCATTACTGAAACAATATCCCGATTTTAAGCAGGATATCTGGGTGGTGCCAGTCGATGCAGTATTATCGCCAGCCTGCTATACGGTCTTGCAGCAACAGTTACAACAATACGGTATTCAAATTTCTTAAGGCTTATTCAGTATGAAACACATTGTTATTCCTGCACGTTTTGCCAGTTCACGTTTGCCGGGTAAACCCTTGCTGGACATTCATGGTCGTCCCATGATTCTGCGTGTGGTGGATCAAGCCAAAAAAGTACAAGGTTTTGATGATTTGTGTGTGGCGACCGATGATCAGCGTATTGCTGAGGTTTGTCGTGCCGAAGGTGTTGATGTGGTGATTACTTCGGTGGATCATCCTTCTGGGACAGACCGCCTCAGTGAAGTAGCGCGGATCAAAGGCTGGGACAGTCACGATATTATTGTCAATGTGCAGGGTGATGAGCCTTTATTGCCGGCACAACTGGTGAAACAGGTGGCACAACTTCTAGAAGATCAACCGGATTCTTCGATGTCGACGCTATGTGAGCCGATTCATCAACTAGACGAATTTAAGCGTGACAGCATTGTTAAAGTGGTGATGTCCAAACATAATCAAGCTTTGTATTTTAGCCGTGCCACCATTCCTTATGACCGTGATGGCGCGAAACTGGCTGAAGCAAAACTGCATAATCAGGCCTATCGTCATTTAGGTTTATATGCTTACCGTGTAAAACTGCTTCAAGAATATGTCACTTGGGAGATGGGGGGGCTGGAAAAACTGGAATCCCTAGAGCAATTGCGGGTACTGGAAAATGGTCACCGTATTGCGATTGCCGTGGCTGAAGCCAATTTGCCACCGGGTGTGGATACTCAAGAAGATCTGGATCGATTGAATCAAATGGATCTTTCTCATTTTGCTTAAGAAGAGTTGAATACATGCCTTTTGATGTCAATGCACAGATTTATCCATGGCAGCAACAGGTTTGGGAAACGCTGACCGGACGTTTTCCCAAGCTTGGGCATGGTTTATTGTTTTATGGCAAAAAAGGCTGTGGCAAGGAGGCATTTAGCCAGCAGTTTCTGGCTTGGGTCTTGTGTCTGAATCGGCAGTCTTCTGGTGCATGTGGCGAATGTGGCAGTTGCCAATGGCTCAAGGCTGATACGCATCCCAATTATGTGCATATCAGCACCGACGAAGACAATAAAAAACAGAATGCCAAAATCAAGATTGAAAAGATTCGTGATCTGTTGCCTTTTGTGCAGCAGACCGTCGATGGCTGGCGAGTGATTGTAATTGAACCTGCGGAAGCCTTAAATATCTCCTCTGCCAATGCTTTATTGAAAACGCTAGAAGAACCCGGTGACAATACGGTCATTATTTTGCTGGCAGATCATTATTTAAAATTGCCTGCAACGATACGGAGTCGCTTGCAGCATTTTGCCTTAGACCGGATTTCCGCAGAACAATTTAGTGATTATGTTCAGGCACAGTTGCCGGATGCAGGTTCTAGCCAGCAACAGTTATTGATGAACCTGTCCAATCAGATGCCCTTACAAGCACTCGAGGTTGCACAAAGTTCATGGCTGCCACTGCGTCAGGAATTCCTGCAAGACTGGCAAAAACTGGTGATGCAAAAAAATATGCCGCTTGCAATTGCGACCAAATGGAACAAAAGCCTGAGCTTTGGTGAATTTGCTCCCATGTTTGAATACTTGTTGTCCGATTTAATTTGTGTCAAGCTCAATCAAACGGTGAAAAACATTGATCTTGAGTTTAATGTGCTTGCCGAACAATATTCATTAGCAGCACTTTTTAAAATTTATGAAGATTTTCAGCGTTCCAAGCAATATCTCGAGCAGAATGTTCAAAGCAATCTGGTGATCGATGAGCTGTTTATCAAGCTGATGAATCTTTAATTAAGGGGAAATCACATGCAACCACGTATGGGCGGTATTATTCAGGCCAATATTCCTGATATTGAAACACTGTTTGCCAGCTATATGCCTTATGTATGGGGTGGTGGACTGTTTATTCCGTCCAAGCAGCCGGTCAAGCTGGGTGAAGAAGTTTTTGTATTGACCACTTTGCCTGAACAGACCCAGAAAATTCCTTTAACCGGTAAAGTCATCTGGGTCTCGCAAAAGCAGAATGGCATCAAGCCACAAGGCTTTGGCATCCAGTTAAGCGGTGAAAAGGGTGTTTATTTCAAAAATGAAGCAGATCGTCTGGTTGCAGGTCTTAAATCTGAAGGGCGTAAAAGTTACACTATGTAGTTCATTTAGCTGTGGTAGGAACGCATTGTGTTTGTAGATACCCATTGTCATTTAACGATGCTGGATTTAACGCCGTATAACGGTGATCTGGATCAGGCACTCGCACAGGCCCGTGAAGCGGGTGTATCCAGGTTCATGAGTATCTCGGTCGATCTGGATGATCATATCGCGCTGGCGAAAATTGCCGCGCGTCACCCGGATGTCGGTTATACCGTTGGGGTACATCCTTGCGAAGATGCTGCGACCATGGCGCGTGCCACGACCGAATATCTGGTCGAGCTGGCACAGCCTGAAAAAGTCTGGGCACTCGGTGAAACCGGTCTGGATTATTATCACAGTACAGATTTTGTCGAAGAACAAAAAGCCTGCTTTGCCCGTCATATCCATGCTTCGCAAATGACCAAGAAACCGGTGGTGGTACATACCCGTGCTGCCAAGCATGATACCGTGGATATTATCCGTGCGGAAAAATCCACGCATGGCATCTTGCATTGCTTTACTGAAGATTGGGAAACTGCCAAAGCGGTTTTAGACTGCGGTTATTATGTCTCATTTTCCGGGATTATCTCGTTTAAAAATGCCCAGGATCTGCGTGATGTGGCCAAACAGGTTCCGCTGGATCGTGTACTGATTGAAACCGATAGTCCTTATCTTGCGCCGATGCCATATCGTGGTAAATCTAACGAACCTAAATACGTTCCTTATGTAGCCAAAGCGCTTTGTGATGTATATGATAAGTCGCTAGAAGAAATGGCTTCTATCACAAAGCAGAACTTTGAAAATCTTCTAAATTTAAAGTAAATAAAGTTATATAAAGTACAAGAGAGTTTATAGGGTGAAGATGGATCGTCAGGCTCAGTTTCGAGCAAGAGAAACCTTGATTTTTCAAGTCGCAGAGCAGCTCCTGCTGGAAAATGGTGAAGCAGGAATGACGCTAGATGCGCTTGCTGCTGAACTTGATCTGGCCAAAGGGACACTCTATAAACATTTTCAGAGTAAAGATGAACTGTATATGTTGCTGATTATCCGTAATGAGCGCATGTTGCTGGAAATGATTCAGGATAGTGATAAAGCTTTTCCTGAACATCTGGCCTTCTTTATGTTGCACCATTTACATCATCCGGAACGTACGGTGCTGTTCCATCAGATTGAAGAACGTCTGTCGACGACTGGCGTGGGAATTCAGCATCTATTCAGTGAACTGTATCAGGTACGCAAACAGCGTTTACGCCTGATCATCCGCATGACAGAAAGTTATCTGGTTTCAATTCATAGCCGCATGTCGGTGCGTGACTATCTGGCGTCGATCTGGTCACTGACCCATGGCGCCGCTGCAATTCTCAATTCCAGTTTTTATCAGCGTTATCTGGGTTCACGCGATACCTTGCGCGTGGCCTATATCGATCAAGCACTGGCTTTGCCAAAGCAGGTGCATTCTGCCGAGCAGTTTGCCTAAGGTTAGAGCTTAGTATGATCAGATCATCTCACAGCGCAGTTCGTGGCTTTACCCTCATCGAATTGATGGTGGTGATTGTGATTATGGGAATCATGGCCTCACTGGTATTGCTGAATACCAGTGGTGTCGATCAGCGTAAGGCCATGCAGGCACGCGAGATTTTGTTATTAGACTTGCAGCGGGTCATGCGTGAGGCGAATGACCAGTCCAGAATACTGGCGCTTGATCTGCAACCCGCGACCGATGTCTCGCCATTTCGCTATGGGATTGTAGAATATCGTTCAGCAGCGCAGACTGAACAGAACCTGCAAAATGAAAAATGGCAGAGTTATACAGAATTTAAATTACGTAAGCTGCCGGATCATGTGTCTTTTCGGATTCAGGGGCTAGAACAACAGCGTTATGCCCGTGCGCAAAATCGTGATCTGACGCAGGTGAATTCTCCGCAATTGATCTGGCTGGGGAATGGTGAGGTCAAGCCGGTACGGATTCAGTTCTTTTTAGAAGATCGTGAAGTCGGCTCTGCGATTGAGGTGGATCATCTGGGTAAAATCAATGAAATCTAGATCTTTCAAGCAAAGTGTGTGCTCCAGGCTGATCAAACCATTTAAATCGAGTGTTGATCGATTGCATTGTGGGCACTTCGAGCAGAGCTCTTGGTCTTGCGCAGCGGTGAAACAGCATTTCACTCATCGCAGCTCAGGCTTTACCTTGCTGGAAGTTATGGTTGCACTGGCAATTTTCGCCACCGCAGCCATGACGCTGACCAAAGTCGCGATGCAATATACCCAGTCAACCTCGAATGCCATTCTGCGCACCAAAGCACAGTTTGTTGCCTTAAATGAAGTGGCTCAAATGGAAATCAATCAGCAATGGATGGATGGCACGGCCTCCAGACAGCTGACCCAGCAAGGCGAAACCTGGCAAATTGACAAGCGCAGTGAACCGACCATCAGTCCCAATGTGCAACGTATTGAACTACAGGTCAGTCTGGTCAATCAGGAGACTGGTCAAGGTGCATCCGGGATCAGCAGCTTAATGTTCTTTAATCATCGCATGAACAATACGCCATGAAGCCTAAAGGATTTACCCTGGTCGAATTATTGGTTGCGATTGCGATCTTTGCAGTGCTGTCTGCTTTGGGCTGGAAAGTTTTTGATTATATTGTCAAAACCAAAGATCAAAATGCAGTACATGAACAGCGTCTAGGTCAGCTACAGGAAACCTATCAGCAAATTTTACGGGATACGGTACAGGCAGTCCCTTTAACGGCCAATATCAATAGTGATATTCAACCGGCTCTGGTTTTGCAAAATGGCCGTTTTAATTTTAGTAAAACTGGCGTGACTGATCCTCTGGAGGAGGGTATTTCGCCAGATGAACGCATTGAATATCAGTATCGGGCCGATGAACAAAAACTGTATCGACTGAAATATCGCAACCTGAATCAGACCGGTCGTGATCAACCTGAATCCAGTATTTTATTATCGGACGTTGAGCAATTTCAGGTTGTGGTGCTGAATCCAAATGAACTCACACAGTGGCCTGATTCTTCTATGGATTTAAATCAGCGAGAGCAGAAACAGCGCTTGCCCAAAGGCATTAAAATCAATTTAACCGTGAATGGCGTCAGCTATGAGTGGCTGTTTAGTTTATTAAATACGGACTTTTTGCTTGATAATCAGAATACAGGTCAACCCGGCTAAGAATCATAAAAAATGAAAATGAATAAACAGAGGCTGAAGCAGCAGCAGGGCATTGCACTGATTACCATTCTGGTGATGGTGGCATTGGCGACTATTCTGGCAGCCACGATTGCCCAGCGTCAGGCTGCAACTGCTGAAAGTACCGCCTATCTGATGCGGCAAAACCAGTCGCTGATGTATGCCAAAAGTGCCGAAGCCTTTTTTTCTGAATTGCTAGTAGATGATGCTGAAAATGCCGCAGAGGTTGATCATCTACAGGAAACCTGGGCGCAGCCGATGCCGGCTTTTCCGGTCGATGCCGGCTATGTTTCCGGAATCATTCAGGATGAATCGGGCAAGTTTAATTTAAATAGCCTGATCACTGCTGAAGATAGCGTCAATGAAAATGCCAAAGCATGGTTCGAGCTGATTTTAAAACGTGCAGGTTTGCCAGCGCAGCTCAGTGAAGCCGTAATTGACTGGCAGGATGAAAACGAGCTGGTGAGTGGAGGTATGGGTGCCGAATCTAATTATTATCAAGGCTTACCGAATGCCGCTTTACCACCGAATGCAAAATTTCATAGCGTAGAGGAATTAAAGCTGGTACGTGGTTTTGAAGAAAATAAGTACAAACGGATAGCACCTTATCTGAGTGCTGCACCGATGCAGGAAAGTCCGGTTAATATTAATACAGCATCTGCTTTTCTGTTGGCCAGTATGGATGAAAAACTGGATGTGAATGCAATACAACAATTGCTGGATCAGCGACAGGCCAATTTGGAACACTTTTCTAATGTGTCTGAGTTATGGTCACTCGAACCGTTTGCGCAAGTCGATGCTGCCAAGCGTAATCTGTTTAATAGCTTGCTCGGAGTGCAATCCAATTATTTTAAAGCTCAGATCGAAGTGGTCTTGAGTGAACGCAAGCGCCAGTTCAGTAGTGATCTGGTTCGTCAGGACAAACAGGTATATGTGGCTTATCGCAGTATGGCACCCTTTTAGTCAGGGCTTATTCAGTTATACTGTTAGTCTAAATCTGAACAGCAGCTTGATCCCTTTTCCCTATCAGGCTGAACAGCAAAATTAATCCTCAAAGCTGTAGTTTTGCTTTATAATCAAAATCAATTCACCTATTTTTTGACGACATTACGGCATATGTTAATTCGTAAGTTATTTAAGTTTGAGAATGCTCATATTGTGCGTAACTGCACGTCAGATCGCTGTAAGCGTTCGATCCATGGCCATAGTTATAAAGTCGAGCTACTGTTAAAAGCCTCGAAATTAGATCATGGGCAAATGGTCTATGACTTTGGTCTGCTTAAAGGTGTGATTAAGGATTTCTTTGATTCTTTCGATCATGCGATCTGTTTCTGGCAAAATGACGACCCGGAATATATTCAGGCTTGCAAAACTTTCAGTGCGCGATGGGTGTCGTTACCGGTATCACCATCGGCAGAGCAGTTTTCACGTATCTTTTTCTTTCTGGCGCAACAAGTGCTGGCATCGACCGTGACTCAAAATGGCGAAGGTGATGTCGAAGTCTATTCTGTGATTATGCATGAAACCGATACCGGTTATGCACAAAGCTTTTTAGAAGATATTCAAAATGAACAGATGGGCATTCTGAGTCTGGATCAAATTGAGTTCTCTGAACAGGTGCAAGCTGAATGGACCGATCCGGACATGTTGAACAAGCTGAAACAGGGCACAGCATTTCATAACCCGACTGTAGATTTACAGGTACAGATTTAAAGTCTGCGTGACTTTAAATCCATTGACATAGATTTAGGATTGAAGAATGTCTTTAAATGAACAGCAACTGGCCAAACTGAATAAGGTTCAGTTGGATGAAAGCTGGAAATATGGATTGAGTGAGTTTTTACTCAGTCCGAAAATGGACGAATTAAAAGCTTTTCTGATTGAAGAAAAAAAAGCAGATAAAACAATTTATCCTCCCAATCATCTGATTTTTAATGCCTTGAATACCACGCCGCTCGATCGGGTTAAAGTGGTCATTTTAGGGCAAGATCCTTATCATGGCCCGAATCAGGCGCATGGATTAAGCTTTTCGGTGCAAAAAGGGGTTGCATTGCCGCCATCTTTGCGTAATATTTTTCACGAGTTACATGCGGATGTCGGGGTTGAACGACCAAAGCATGGTGACTTGACGCATTGGGCAGAGCAGGGTGTGCTTCTGTTAAATGCAGTACTGACTGTAGAGGCAGGTCAGCCGACTTCGCATCAAAAGCGCGGTTGGGAAGAATTCACCGATCACGTCATTGATGTTTTAAATGAGCAGCGTGAACATATTGTCTTTATTCTTTGGGGCGCATACGCACAGCGTAAAGGACAGCGCATCAATCAGGACAAGCATCTCGTGTTAAAGGCCGCACATCCATCGCCTTTGGCCGCAAACCGTGGTGGTTTTTTTGGTTGTAAAGTATTTTCAAAATCGAATAACTATCTCAAACAACATGGCATTGAGCCTATAGATTGGCAGCTGGACGCATGACATATTCTCCCCTTACTAAAACTTATCATCCGGATTTGATCGTTGAAGAAGCGCATAATGGCTGGCGTATCGTTCGTTTAAATCGTCCAAAGTCTTTGCATGCTCTGGATGAATCGATTGCTTCTGCACTTTTGGAAGTATTTCAGGATTTTCATACGGATGACAGCGTAAAAGCGATCTGGTTAGATTCAACCACACCGAAAGCATTCTGTGCCGGCGGCGATGTGCGTAAATTACGTCAACTGGTCATTAACGATGAAGTGGCGGCTGCCAATAAGTTTTTTGAACAGGAATATGCGCTGGATCTGTTATTGCATAATTATGCCAAACCGGTTTTGGTCTGGGGTGAAGGTTATGTGATGGGTGGGGGCCTTGGTCTGTTTATGGCGGCACCTTTCCGTTTAGTGACGCCGTATTCGCGTTTGGCGATGCCTGAAATCAATATCGGTTTATATCCCGATGTGGGTGCAACTCGCTTCCTGGCCGATCGGGGCGCGATTGGTTTATTTACCGGCTTGACCGGTTCAATCATGACCGCTGCAGGTGCTTATGGGATTGGCTGGGCAACACATATTTGTGATGCACAGCGTGATTCAGTTTTAGATAAAGTGATTAATATTGACTGGGATCATTATCCTGCCGGTGACTTCCGTGCCATTGATGACACTTTAAATAGTATGCATCGTCCGGTAGGGCCAGGACCACTGCAAAACTCTCTGGATGTGATTCATAGTGTTTGTCGTGGTGTCAACTTCGAGCATGATTATGAATCGATTATCGGTCTGAGTGATGCGCGCAGTGACTGGTTGCGTCAAGCCAGTGAAAATCTGCAAAAAGGTTCACCAACTACAGCTGCATTGACCTGGTTGCTCTGGCAATGGGGTAAGCAGGTACATTCCTGGAATGAAATTTTTGAACTGGAAACCCAGATTTCTGACTGGAAAATCCGTCATCATGATTTCGTTGAGGGGGTACGCGCGCGTCTGGTGGATAAAGACCTTTCTCCTGCATGGAAAAAGGGTGCAGATATGAGCTTAAAAGGTATTTTGTCTGCAAACCCTCCGGTGACCAATATTGAAAGCTGGAATGCCTTGTTAAAACAGTATGGTGTGATTTAAGTTTTACATGTCCGAAACACAATTGAGTCATGAATACTGGATGCAGCTTGCCTATGCGCAGGCTGCACTTGCTGCCGCACAGGGCGAAATTCCGGTGGGTGCGATTATTGTTAGTCAGAATCAGATCATTGGTCAGGGCTTTAATGCGCCGATTTCCTTAAATGATCCGACCGCGCATGCCGAGATTGTGGCGCTGCGTGATGCCTGTCAAAATATCCAGAATTATCGACTACCTGACGATGCAGTGCTGTATGTAACCCTTGAGCCGTGCACCATGTGTGTTGGTGCTTTGGTACATTCACGGGTTTCACGGGTAGTATTTGGCGCATTTGAAGCGAAAGCGGGTTCACTGGTCAGTGCACGTCAATTATTTGAAACTGGCTATTATAATCATGTATTTTCCTTTGAAGCAGGCTGCATGCAGCAGCAATGCTCCGAACAGCTTAGTGCATTTTTCAAGTTGCGTCGTGAGCAGAAGCGGCAACTCAGGTTACAAGAAAAATTATTAAATACGCAGAAATAAATCTACTTTATCGCTAAAATTCCTTAGTTTCGAATCTATAATTTCAGGAAAAATAATGCATAGCATTCAAGTAAAAAAAGAATTTCCGGCATCGATTGATAAAGTCTTTGATTTAATGTCTAAGCATGCCACCTATAATATTGCCTTTGCGCCGATGCAGGTTGAACGAATCAAGGATTCTGCAGATGCTGAACATCCGGATGGACTAGGTTCGGTGCGTGCTATGGGGGTGGGGTCGCTCAAGCCGCTGAAAGAACAGATTACATTGTTTGAGCCGAATGCTCGTATTGAATATCAGATTATTAAAAATCCATTGATCAAGCATCATCTGGGGATTATCGAATTTGAAGCGCTGGCCGATGATAAAACCCTGGTCACCTATACGATTGAATTACAGGCGCGTGCGCCTTTTGTGAGTAAATTAATTCTTGCACAGTTACAGGCAGCGATTAAACTAGGCCTGACGAAACTCGCAAAATCTGTTTAAACAACAACGGGAAAGCAATGACAGTTCAAATTATTACCATTGATGGTCCAAGTGGGTCTGGCAAAGGCACGTTGGCAGCAAAACTGGCTGCACATTATCAGTTTCACTTATTGGATTCTGGCGCGCTCTACCGGCTTTTGGGTTTGTCATTGCATCACCATGATTTACTGGATTTAATGGATATTAAGTTGCCAGAATGCGTACAAATCGCAACAAATCTGGATATCCAGTTTGTCAGTAGCGAAACCGGGGTGCAGGTGTACTTGGATGGCGAAGATGTTTCCCAGACCATTCGAACTGAACGCGTCGGAGAATTTGCTTCAAAAGTTGCTGCAATTCCTGAGCTTAGAATGGCAATGGTTTCACGTCAACATGCTTTTGCACAGGCACCTGGTCTGGTGGCAGATGGCCGCGATATGGCCACAAGTATCTTCCCGCAAGCTCAGGCTAAAATATATTTGACTGCATCGGCTGAATCGCGCGCGCAAAGACGTGTAAAGCAGTTGCAGGGTATGGGGCTGGATGTTAAAATAAACGATATTTTAGCTAATATCATCGCGCGTGATAAACGAGATATGGAACGCACTGTCGCTCCACTCAAGCCTGCCGACGATGCTTACATTATCGATAGTTCAAATTTGAACATTGATGAGGTATTCCAGTTGATGACCACTTATGTGGACCAGCAGTTAGCCAATTAACCTGATTTTATCAGCAAACGCATAGCTTGATCAGTTTTATATGGACTATGTAGATGCTTAATTAAACCGGCCTTGTCTGATCCAAGACCGCTGACTTTATCGGAAATATCATGACCGAATCTTTTGCAGCCCTCTTTGAAGCAAGTGAATTAAACCTCAACGTTGAAAAGGGTGCAGTTATCCAGGGCGTTGTAGTAAGCATTGACTCTGATTGGGTAACTGTTGACACTGGCCTTAAATCTGAAGGCGTTGTTGACCGTGCTGAGTTCTTAAATGAACAGCGCGAACTTGAAGTTCAAGTTGGCGACACTGTAGACGTAGTTGTTGAAGCGCTTGACAACGGTATGGGTCAAACTGTTCTTTCTCGCGAAAAAGCTAAACGCGCTGAGACTTGGACTAAACTTGAAAAAATCTTTGAAGACGGCGAAATCGTTACTGGTGTTATCTCTGGTAAAGTTAAAGGCGGTTTCACTGTTGACATCGGTCCAGTACGTGCGTTCCTTCCAGGTTCTTTAGTTGATACTCGTCCTATTCGTGATACGACTCACCTAGAAGGCAAAGAGTTAGAATTTAAAGTAATCAAACTTGACGCTAAACGTAACAACGTTGTTGTTTCACGTCGTGCTGTTATGGAAGCTGAATCTTCAGCTGACCGTGAAGCTCTTCTTGCTCAGCTTGAAGAAGGTCAAACTGTTACTGGTACAATCAAAAACCTTACTGACTACGGCGCATTCGTTGACCTTGGTGGTATTGACGGTCTTCTTCACATCACTGATATGGCTTGGAAGCGCATCAAGCATCCTTCAGAAGTTGTTGAAGTGGGTCAAGAAGTTACTGTTAAAGTACTTAAGTTCGACCGCGAGCGTAACCGTGTTTCTCTAGGTCTTAAACAACTTGGCGAAGATCCATGGTTAGCGATCATGAACCGTTACCCTAAAGGTTCAATCGTTAAAGCGCGCGTAACTAACCTTACTGACTACGGTTGTTTCGCTGAAATCGCTGAAGGCGTTGAAGGTTTAGTACACGTTTCAGAAATGGATCACACGAACAAAAACATCCACCCATCTAAAGTTGTTCAGATCGGTGATGAAGTTGATGTTATGGTTCTTGAAGTTGATGAAGAGCGTCGTCGTATTTCTCTTGGTATCAAACAAACTCGTGCTAACCCATGGGAAGAGTTTGCTAAAGACCACGACAAAGGCGAAAAAGTTTCTGGTACGATCAAATCTATCACTGACTTTGGTATCTTCATCGGTTTACCAGGCGGTATCGACGGTCTAGTTCACTTGTCTGATATTTCTTGGAACGAACAAGGCGAAGAAGCGATTCGTCGTTACAAGAAAGGCGACACTGTTGAAGCGGTTATCCTTTCTGTAGACGCTGAAGGTAACCGTATCAGCCTTGGCATCAAGCAAATGAACAACGATCCGTTCAATGACTTCCTTGCTGCTAACGAACGCGGTGCGTTGGTTAAAGGTACTGTAACTGCAGTTGATGCGAAAGGCGCGACTGTTAAGTTAGCTGATGAAGTTGAAGCGACTCTGAAAGCATCTGAAATCAACCGCGATCGCGTTGAAGATGCAACTAAGTTCCTTGAAGTTGGTCAAGAAGTAGAAGCGAAGATTATCAACGTTGATCGTAAATCTCGCGCAATCAACTTGTCTATCAAAGCGAAAGACGAAGCTGAAGAGAAAGAAGCAGTTGCTAACTTGAAAACAGCGCCAGCTGCTGGTCAAGACAATGGTCCTAAGACGATTGGTGACCTGATCAAAGCTCAAATGGGCAACTAAGTAGACGTTTGAATTGTATTGTTAATGTAAGTTAACTAATACTTTTTATACAAATACTGTAAACGGTAGCGTAGTATTTAATTATTGCGCTACCGTTTTGTATTTAAACAGGTTATTATCGGGAAATAGATCCCAAGTAGCTTGATAATTAAAGAGGTCGCAGATGACTACTGAAGCACTTAATAAGTCTGACTTAATAGAGCGCATTGCATTAAAAAATCCGCATTTGGCCGAGCCTTTAGTGGAAGAAGCGGTTAAAATTATGATTGATCAAATGATAGAAGCTTTATCATCTGACAATCGTATCGAGATTCGCGGATTTGGTAGTTTTGCATTGCATCATCGTGAGCCACGCGTGGGTCGTAACCCTAAAACTGGTAAATCTGTAGAAGTGGCTGCAAAAGCAGTTCCGCACTTTAAGCCAGGTAAGGCCCTTCGTGATGCTGTAAACGAATCTGCAAATAAATAATTGTAAATATTTACGGGGTGTTCATGCGTTACGTTCTGGTCGTTCTTTTATTGGTGCTGTTTGGCTATTCATTGGCTTTGGTTTTGCAAAATGGTACCGAATTGTCCGTGGACTTGTTATTTACTCAAGTTCCTGCAATGCGTCTAGGATTATTGCTGCTCCTTACCCTATCTCTAGGCGTCGTGTTAGGCCTGTTATTGGGCGTTCAAATCTTCCGGGTTTTCCAGACCAATTGGGAAATCAAGCGATTACGTAAAGACATTGAACATCTGCGTAAGGAACAGTTGAATACAGCCAAGTTAATGGCCGCTGAAGCAGCAGCCCATACCCGGCATGAAAAAACTGTATTAGATATTACCAATGAAAATCAAAGCCCATTATAATGGGCTTATTTTTTGCCTATTTGAAGGGATAATCTCTTGAGTATCATTGTTGCACTAGATGCCAAAAGCCAATTTGATGCCTTAGCCATTGCAGAACAGCTAGATCCTGCCTTGTGTCGACTAAAAGTGGGCAAAGAGTTATTTACCCATGAAGGTCCAATCATTGTCAGAGCACTTCAAGACAAAGGTTTTGATGTATTTCTGGATCTGAAATTTCATGATATTCCAAATACGACTGCACAGGCAGTCTGCGCGGCAGCTGATTTGGGTGTATGGATGGTGAATGTACATGCATCTGGTGGCCGAAAAATGATGGAAACCTGTGTAGAGCGTTTACAAGCAGGCAACTATAAAACTCAACTCATTGCTGTGACAGTGCTGACTTCAATGGGTCGTGAAGACCTCAAAGATATTGGTCTGGATATTGAGCCAAATGAGCATGTCAAGCGTCTGGCTCAACTGACCAAAAACAGTGGTCTGGACGGGGTGGTGTGTTCAGCTCAAGAAGCAAAAATGTTACGTGAAACATTAGGCCAAGACTTTGCTTTGGTAACACCCGGTATTCGTCCTGAAGGCTCAAATGCCGATGATCAGAAGCGTATTGTGACACCGAAACAGGCGATGCTGGATGGCTCGACTCATCTGGTGATTGGCCGTCCTATTACCCAGTCTAAGAATATGCGTCAGACTTTAAAAGATATTTTGGCAACGCTTTAATATGATTTGAATGACAAAAAGCCTTTCAGTCGAAAGGCTTTTTTTATATATTAGACCTCTTGCGAAAGTAAAAAATTGTTTATACTAGTCCCATGAAATATGAAAATTTAACTAGATTTAATGATGGGGAATTTAAACGACTTGTTGGCGTTCCTCGTCCATTATTCTTAAAAATGGT